>DATCNF010000230.1:0-4456 GCA_036565325.1 Candidatus Dormiibacterota bacterium
GCTTCGGTGGCTTCGGGCGTCCCGAGAAGCCGGGCCGAGTGCACAGGGAGGAGGAGGACGCCGACCCGGTCGCCTTCAACGACGTCGGCGGGCAGGAAGCGGCGAAGGAGCAGCTGCAGGCGATCTGCCAGGCGCTCCAGAACCCCGACGCCTACAAGCAGTGGGGCGCCCGGCCGCCGCGGGGCGCACTCCTCTTCGGGCCGCCCGGCACCGGCAAGACCCTGCTCGCGCGCTGCGTGGCGCGGGAGTCAGGCGCCAAGTTCATCCACGTCCGGGTCACCGACGTCACCTCGAAGTGGTACGGGGAGGCCGAGCGCAAGCTCCAGGAGGCCTTCGACTGGGCGCGCAAGGATGCCCCCGCGGTGCTCTTCTTCGACGAGATCGATGCGCTGGCCCGGCCGCGCGACGATGCCCACGAGGCCACCCACCGCCTGGTCAGCACCTTCCTCGAGAACATGGACGGGCTCCAGACCTCGGACGGGGTGGTGGTGCTGGCCGCGACCAACCGCCCGGAGGCGGTCGACCCCGCGATCACGCGGCCCGGGCGCTTCGACCGCCTGGTCGAGGTCCCGCTCCCTGACCGCGACGGGCGCCGGCAGATCTTCGAGGTCCACATCCGGGGCGCGGAGCGGCGGGCGGGGCGGCCGGTCTTCGAGGCCGTCGACGAGGCGGGTTGGGAGCGTCTGCTGGACGCCAGCCAGGGCCACAGCGGCGCCGACATCGCGGAGGCGGTGCGCCGGGCGCTGGAGGCCAAGGTGCGCGCCGGCGCCAGCAGCGGCCAGGTCAGCCAGGACGAGCTGCTCGCCCACGCGATGACGCTCGCCCGCCCCTTCTAACCTTGTCCAGATGATCACCATGGACCCCCAGGTCCGCGCCTACCTCGACGCCGTGGCCGCCTCCGGCATCCCGCCCTTGCAAGAGCTGACCCCCGCCGAGGCCCGGCGCAACATCGAGGTTGCCGCAGTCGCGCTGGCGGGGCCGCCACCGCCGCTGGAGCGGGTCGAGGACCGAGCCATCGCGGGCGTGCCGGTGCGTGTGTACGCGCCGGAGAAGGCCAGCGTCCTACCGGTAGTCGCTTACTTCCACGGCGGGGGCTGGGTGTACGGCAGCCTGGACACCCACGATTCGGTCTGTCGCCGGCTGGCCGCGGCCACGCCCTGCCTGGTGGTGTCAGTGGATTATCGGATGGCACCCGAGCACCGGTTCCCGGCCGCGGTCGACGACTGCTGGGCGGTGACCTCCTGGCTGGCGGCCCACGCCGGCGAGCTGGGCGGCGACCCCGAGCGCCTGGCGGTGGCCGGCGACAGCGCCGGCGGCAACCTGGCCGCGGTGATGGCCATCCGCGCCCGCGACCACGGTGTGCGCCTCCGGCACCAGCTGTTGGTCTACCCGGTCACCGACTCGGACCTCGACACCGAGTCCTACCTGGCCAACGCCACCGGGTACGGGCTGACCCGCGCTGGCATGGCCTGGTTCTGGGACCACTACGCACCCGATCCCAGCGACCGCCGGCATCCCGACGCCTCCCCACTGCAGGCGGCCTCGCTGGCCGGCGTCGCTCCGGCGACGGTGGTGGTCTGCGAGCTGGATGTGCTCCGCGACGAGGGGGTGGCCTACGCCCGGCGCCTGGAGGCCGAGGGGGTCGGCGTCCGCCTGAGCACCTACCCGGGGATGATCCACGGGTTCATCCGCATGTACGCGGTGATTGATCGCAGCCACGACCTGGGGGCCGAGATCGCACAGTCCCTGAAGGACGCTTTCAAGTCTTAAAGGGGTGGCGAAGTGGGTGGCGGCGGAGTACCCTCCGCGCACCATGAGCTACCTGTGGCAGCGCTTCATCCATTTCCTCATCGCGGTGATCTTCCTGACCTTCGGCATCGGCCTCACGGTCTTCGTCTACAGCAACACCACCTCCGTGAACATCGACTGGTGGCAGTTCCACTTCACCAACGTCCCGCTCGGGATGGTGGCCCTGATTCCCCTGCTGGTCGGTGTGGTTTTGGGCTACCTCTACCACGTGCCTTCCGGCCTCCACGACTTCACCCAGAGCATGCGCAAGTCACGCCGGATCGGCGAGCTGGAGCATGAGAACAAGGAGCTGCAGCGCCAGCTCGACCGCGTGCTGGCGATGCCCGACGACAGCGCCCCGCCGGCGGCCGCGCCCTTGGCGCCCGTGATGCCGGCCGCCCACGTCGCGGCGGAGCCGGCGGCCCACGAGGCTCGGCCCGCGACCAAGACGCGCGCCATCCACGAGGCCAGGACCGAGCCCGCCTCCCACGCGCCTCACGCGCAGGCGCACCCGGCCAAGGCCGAGCCCGCCAAGCCGCACGCCGGGGACCACCCGACTCACCGGGAGCCAGCGCCCAGCGCCTAGCGTCTAGCATCCTCTCGTATGTCGGAACGCCGGCGCGCCGGGCGCCTGATCGTCCCCTCGGGCCGCCCGCCGGCCGACCGCGCGCTGCTCGAGGAAGAGCAGGACGCCTACGAGAAGCTGGCCCTCCATACCGATCCCTGGCGGGTGCTGCGGATCGTCTCTGAGTTTGTGGAGGGCTTTGACGCGCTCGCCGACCTCGGCCCCGCGATCACCGTCTTCGGCTCGGCCCGGGTGCCGGCCGAGAATCCGCTCTACGCGCAGGGCGAGGCGCTCGGCGCGGCGCTGGCGCGGCGCGGTTTTGCGGTCATCACGGGCGGCGGCCCGGGGATCATGGAAGCGGTCAACAAGGGCTGCAAGGAGGCCGGCGGCCTGTCCGTCGGCTGCAACATCGAGCTCCCCCACGAGCAGGCCCTCAACCCCTACGTCGACCTCGGCATCGAGTTCCGCTACTTCTTCGTGCGCAAGACGATGTTCGTGAGGTTCGCGCGCGGCTTCGTCATCTTCCCGGGCGGCTTCGGCACCCTGGACGAGCTGTTCGAATCGCTGACCCTGGCCCAGACCGGCAAGATCGACCACTTCCCGGTGGTGCTCTTCGGCAAGTCCTACTGGCAGGGGCTGCTGCGCTGGATGAACGATCAGACGCTGGCCCGCGAGCTGGTGTCGGTCGAGGACCTGAACCTCCTCAGCGTCACCGACGACATCGAAGAGGCGGCCGAGATCGCGACCCGGGCCCGGCCCGAGAACGAGCCGCACCCGCGCAAGGCGGACGCGCAGTAGCAACCCCGGCGTCCCCGGTGGCGGCGGTCTTTCTCACGGACGGCGGTCAGACCGCGGAGTCCATCGCCGCGCTGCTGGCCGGTTTCATCGGCCAGGCCAGGACCTCGCTCGAGATCGCGATCTACGACGTCAAATTGGACGGCCCGGCGCGCGACCTGGTCCTCAAGTCGCTGCAGGACGCGCTGGCCCGCGGCGTCCGCCTGCGCATCGTGTTCAACCAGGATTACGGCGGCCAGCGGGCGGCGCCGCCGCCCCCCCAGATGTCGGACTGGCCCTTCATCAAGGACCTGCCTCGCGAGACCTGGTTCCCGGTCAACGGCGACCCCGACCTGATGCATCACAAATACGTGGTCTGCGACTCGGCCTCGGTCTGGACCGGCTCCGCCAACTGGACCAACGACTCCTGGACGCGCGAGGAGAACGTGATCCTGCGCGTGGACGCGCCGGAGCTGGCGGCCGTCTACCGCGCCAACTTCGAGAACCTCTGGACGTGGCGCCAGGTGCAGGTGTCAGGGCGCCAGCGGCCCGAATGGTTCGACCTCGGAACGGACGTCGCGGCGCGGCCCTACTTCACGCCCGGCCGTGCCGAGAAGCTCGTGCACGAGCTCAGCCAGCGGATCGCCACCGCCCGCCGCCGGGTGCGCATCTGCTCACCGGTCATGACTTCGGGGCCGGTGCTGGGCACCCTGGCCGACATCGTGCAGCGCGGGTTCGAGGGCATCGACATCAAGGGCGTGTTCGACGCCACCCAGATGGCCGAGGTGCGCCACCAGTGGTCGCAGAACACGCAGGCGGGTTGGAAGTTGAGCGCGCTGGCGGCGATCCTGGCCGGCATCCCTTTCAGCGGCAAAGTCTCGACACCCTGGGCAACCGGAACCGTGCACGACTTCATGCACGCCAAGTGCCTGGTCGCCGACGATTACGTCTTCTGCGGCAGCTACAACCTCTCGCATTCCGGGGAGATGAATGCCGAGAACGTGATCGAGTTCCAGGACGCCGGGCTGGCGGACCTCTTCGCCGGCTACATCGATCGCGTGATCGCCCGCTATCCGCCCGCGGCGGTAGCCTGACGGGGCGCCAGTGAGCGACAAAGATCCCATGCGACGCGGGCGGCGCCCAGGCGATTACCGGGTGGTCGTGCGCGGCCGGCCCAAGCTGCCGCGCACGCTCGGCGTGGGCGCTCTCTTCGCCGCCTGCTACGGCAACGTCGGCTCCTCCATCTACTACGCCCTCGGGGTCACGGCGGCCTTCGCGCTCGGCCTCACGCCGCTGGCCCTGATCCTGGCGGGCGCCATCTTCGTGACC
>DATCNF010000231.1:0-3459 GCA_036565325.1 Candidatus Dormiibacterota bacterium
CGGTATTAGGGAGTGGGAGCAGCGACATGAAAGTGGTGGTCGTAGGCGGCGGCGTGGTGGGCGTCACCAGCGCGTATTACCTGGCCAAGGACGGCCACGAGGTGACGCTGGTCGAGAAGGAGTCGGAGCTGGCGACGCTGGCCAGCGCCGGCAACGCGGGCATCATCGCGCCCGGCCATTCCTTCGCCTGGGCCTCGCCCAGCGCGCCCATGGAGCTGTGGCGCTCGCTGACCGTGGAGGACACGGCGCTGCGCGTCAATCCCATCAAGGCGCCGGGCATGTTCTTCTGGGGACTGCGCTTCCTGCGCGAGTGCAACGCCGACCGCAACGTCAAGAACACGCTCGTCAAGCTGCGCCTGGCGCGCTACAGCCAGGCCCGCCTGGACGAGCTCACCGCGGCCGAGAAGATCGACTACTTCGACGTCCACAAGGGCGCCCTTTACGTCTATCGCGACCAGGCCAAGTTCGAGGCCGGGATCAAGAAGATGAAGCTGATCACCGACCAGGGCCTGGAGCAGCAGGTGCTCGACCCCGACGGCGTCGCCGAGGCGGACCCGGTCTTCGGGCCGGTCAAGGACAAGATCGCCGGCGCCATCTACGGGGTGACCGACGGCAGCGGCGACAGCGTCAAGCTGGCCAACGACCTCGCCGACCGCTGCCGGGCCATGGGCGTCAAGTTCCAGTTGGGCAGCGGCGTGCGGCGATTGGTTGCCGAGGGCGACCGGGTGCGCGCCGCCGTCACCGGCGACGCCACCTTCGAGGGCGAGGTGTTCGTCCTCGCGGCCGGCGTGCAGAGCACCGCACTGGCTCGGACTGTGGGAGTGCGGATCCCGGTCGCCCCCGCCAAGGGCTACTCGGCGACCTTCCCGATCAAGAACGGCGGCGAGGCGGCGCCCGCCCTGGCCGGCGTCGACGAGCAGCTGCTGGTGGCCTGGTGCCGGATGGGGGACCGCCTGCGCCTGACCGGGAGCGCCGAGTTCACCGGCTATGAGACCACCTACAAGGAGAGCGACTTCCGCGGGATCATGAAGCTGGCCCGCGATTTGTTCCCGGATGCCGCCGACTACGAGAACGGGGCGTATCGGGCCTGCAACCGCCCCATGACGCCGGACGGGCCGCCAATTCTGGGAACCGCGCGCCACCAGAACCTGTTCTTCAACACCGGCCACGGCCACATGGGCTTCACGATGGCCTGCGGCACCAGCAAGATAACGGCCGATCTGGTGTCAGGGCGAAAAACCGACATTCCAGTGGAAGGCATGACGCTGACGTCACGGCCGTGAAACCTCCCCGCTTGCCGGGGAGGTCCCTCCGCCGAAGGCGGAGGGGGTGGGGGCGTGGTTAGCCCGGCGCGACCTCCACGATCAGCTCGATCTCCACGCTGAGGTTGATCGGCAGCGAGGCCATCCCCACCGCCGAGCGCGCGTGCCGGCCCTTCTCGCCAAAGGCCGCAATCAAGAGCTCCGAGGCGGCGTTGATCACCTGCGACTGCTCGGTGTAGTCGGGAGTGCAGTTGACCATCCCCAGCATCTTCACGACCCGCGTCACCCGGTCCAGGTCGCCGATCTCGTTGCGCAGAGCCCCCAGCAGGTTGAGGACGGTGACCTCCGCCGAGCGCCGGGCCGTGGCGGTGTCGAGGTCGCGCCCGACCTTGCCCAGGAACTGGTACTCGCCATCCACCCGGGCGCCGTGCCCGGACAGATAGACCAGGTTGCCGGTCCGCACCGCGGGCACCAGCGCGGACAGCGGAGGCCCGGGGTCCAGCACCTCGTGACCGAGCGCGCGCAAGCGCTCCTCCACCTCAGGCATGCACCTTCCCCCTGGCCCCGGCCCACGGTCCCGGCGGTTCCGCGTCCAGCTCCTGGACCGCCTTGGCCTCCTTGAACAGCTTCATGCCCCGAGCCTGGTAGTTGGCGAGCGCGTGCGGCCCGTCGAGGGAGCACGTATGCACCCACACCCGGTCGGGCCCCAGGGACCAGGCGCGCTGCAGCGCCTGGGTCAGCAGCCAGCCCCCGAGCCCGCGCCCGATGCACCCGCGCAGGAGCCCGAAGTAGGCGAGCTCGACGTCGCCCGCCACGGAGGCGTCGAGCTCGAAGTACCCGGCGGGCGTGCCCTCCAGGTAGGCGACCCAGGTCTCGACGCCGGGGCGCCGCTGCCACTCCAGCCACTGCTCATAGCTCCAGACCAGGCGGTCGATCCAGTACCAATCGCCACCGACCGCCGTGTACAGGAACCGGCTCAGCTCGGGGGACGGCACCCTGGCCTGCACCAGCGCCAGGTCGAGGTCGGGCCGTGGCGCCGGCACCACCTGGTCGGGGGTGGTCAGCTCCAGGCTCCAGGTCGTCACCTCCACCTGCACGGGGGTCGATGCTAACTTCCGAGCCCATGAGGCTGTACCGCGACCCCGACCAGCCCGGCCGCCTGGCCTTCGACACCGAGATGTACCGGCGCATCGGCGCCGAGACCAAAAGCCGGCGCCTGACCCATGAGCACGTCGTCCCCATCCGCTCCGGGTATGCCTGGCCAGTGCTCGCGGGCCAGGTGGTTCGCATCGTCGCCGTCGAGGGGCCGCAGGTCTGCGACCTCAACCTCTGGAACCTGCACAACCCGCGCGAGCGCTTCTGGGCCTCGCGCTCGCGTCAGCTCCAGGGCGCCCATGTGACCACGCTCGACCGCCTGTGGTCCTGCCTGCCCTACCTGCGCCCGCTGATCACCATCACCAACGACACCCTGCCCACCGAGCCGACCCCCGACGGCGGCCGCTGCCACGACCTGCTGGGCACCCGCTGCGACCCTTACCTGTACAAGCTGCTCGACGACCGCGACTTCGACGTCACCTGCCACAACAACCTGACCCGCGCCATCGCGCCCTACCACCTCACCGAGCTCGACGTGCACGACGTCATCAACATCTTCCAGGTGACCGGGCTCGACCCTGTGCACGAGATCTACTTCATGGAGCCGAGCCCCGCCCGCAAGGGCGACTTCTTCGAGTTCCTGGCGGAGATCGACCTGCTGTGCGCGATCTCGGTCTGCCCCAGCGGCGACCTCTCCGTGTGGGGCTGGGGCGAGGACGGCGCGGACCCCGTCGACCACTGCCGGCCGCTGGGGGTCGAGGTCTACGACCTGGACCCTGCGCAGCTGGCCGGTTGGGCGCCGCCGGAGCCGGTGCGGATAAAGTCGGTCTATGAACGAGGCTGAGGTCAGCGAGCTCACCGAGCTCGACCGCACCCACTGGCTGCACCCGATGGGCGACCTCGACGCCCCTCCCGGCGCGGCCCCCGAGGTCCTCTTCACGAGCGGCGCGGGTGCGGTGCTAACCGACGCCACCGGCCGCCAGTACATCGACGGCCTGGCCTCGCTCTGGAACGTCAACGTCGGCCACGGCCGCGGCGAGCTGGCGGATGCGGCAGCCGACCAGATGCGCCAGCTGGCCTTCTCCTCGGCCTACGGCGGGTT
>DATCNF010000232.1:0-3132 GCA_036565325.1 Candidatus Dormiibacterota bacterium
CTGCTGGCCGCTCCCATCCGGTCCCGCCGCGACGTCCTCGGCGCGCTGGTCGTGGCCGGCGACGGATTCGGCGAGCACGAGGTCCGGCTGCTCACGCTGCTGGGCGCGCAGCTGGGCCCGGCGCTGGACGCGCTCCGCCTGCGCGGCGAGCTCGTCGAATCGGAGCAGCGCCTGCGCTCGCTGTGCTCGAGCCTGGGCTGCGGCGCCGTGCTGCACGATGCCGCGGGCCGCATCCTGGACGCCAACTGGGCGGCCGGGGAGCTGACCGGGCGGCCGCAGGCGGAGCTGGTCAGCGGCGGGATCTTCGGCCGCGACTGGGTGATGGAATCGGAGGCCGGGGTCTCCCTGCCCGATGCCATGCGCCCGCCAGGCTACGTCCTGCGTTTCGACCGTCCGCTGCGCGGCCTGGTGGCCAGGGTCCAGGCCCCGGGTGGGACCTCGCGCTGGCTGCGGATCGACTCCATCGCCTTCAAGCAGGGCGACCGCGTCAAATGGGTGGTCACCACCTTCTTCGAGCTGGCTCCGCCCAAGGCCGCCGAGCCCGCCGCCCCGCCTCCCCGCCGCGCCCGCTGAGCGTCCTGGCTCAACGGCGGTTGACACCGCCGGGTACCGGTCGATCAGCAGATCCCGGGTTGGCCGCCCGACCCTTCGCCCTCGTCTACGATCCCAACATGAAAGTAGCGCTGGTCACCGGCGCCGGGAGCGGGATCGGTCGGGCGGTGGCCGAGGCGCTGGCCCTCGCCGACTACGCCATGGTGCTGGCCGGCCGGCGAGCCGACGCGCTGGAGGCGACGGCCAGGGCCGTGACCGTAGCCGGCGGCAAAGCGCTGCCGGTGCCCACCGACGTGAGCGACCCGGCATCCGTGCGCGCCTTGTTCGCCAAGGCCCAGTCCGAGTTCGGCCGCCTCGATCTGCTCTTCAACAACGCGGGCGTCGGCGCCCCGCCGATCCCGCTCGAGGACCTCAGCTTCGAGCAATGGAAGGCGGTGGTGGATACCAACCTCACGGGCGCCTTCCTCTGCACCCAGGAGGCCATCCGGTTGATGAAGGGCCAGGACCCGCGCGGCGGCCGCATCATCAACAACGGTTCGATCTCCGCGCACGTGCCGAGGCCCAACTCGGCGCCCTACACGGCGACCAAGCACGCCATCACGGGCCTCACCCGCTCGACCTCCCTGGACGGTCGCCAGTAC
The DNA here is from genome assembly GCA_036565325.1 of Candidatus Dormiibacterota bacterium. Taxonomy (GTDB): domain Bacteria; phylum Chloroflexota; class Dormibacteria; order Dormibacterales; family Dormibacteraceae; genus CF-28. Next base: position 1,194 of record DATCNF010000232.1, read on the forward strand.
GACATCGCCTGCGGCCAGATCGACATCGGCAACGCCGCCACCGAGATGACGGAACCCATGACGAAGGGCGTCCAGCAGGCGCACGGGACCGTCGAGGTGGAGCCGCGGATGGACGTCCAGCACGTGGCCAGCGCGGTGGTCTACATGGCGGGCCTGCCGCTGGACGCCAACGTCCAGTTCATGACCGTGATGGCCACCAAGATGCCGTTCATCGGGCGGGGGTGAGCGCGGGGGAAACCTCGACCCGCGCCAGCGCCCGGGCGCAGATGCCGGAGCCGCTGCGGCGCGACATCAGGCTCCTGGGCGAGGTGCTGGGCGAGGTGCTCTCGGAATGGGGCGGCCCGGGCCTGCTGGCGGAGGTGGAGCGGCTGCGGCGAACGGTGATCGCCGCCCGCGAGGACGCCGTCCGGCAGGTGGAGGCCGAGCGCCTGGTCGCGGAGTGGCCGCTGGAGCGCGCAGAGCAGGTCGCGCGCGCGTTCGCCTGCTACTTCCACCTCGCCAACCTGGCCGAGGAGCACCACCGGGCGCGGGCGCTGCGCGACCGCGATCGAGGCGAGGGAACCCTGGCGGACTCACTGGCCGCCACCGTCGCCCAGCTGCGGGCGGAGGCCGGGGACGACGGGCTCCGGCGCCTGCTCGACGAGCTGGAGGTGCACCCGGTCTTCACAGCCCACCCGACCGAGGCCCGCCGGCGGGCGGTGGTGACGGCGATCCGGAGGGTCGGCGACCAGCTCGACCGCTTCGACGATCCACGCGTCTCGGATGGCGAGCGGCGGGACGCGCGGCGCCGCCTGCTGGAGGAGGTCGACCTGCTATGGCGCACGGCCCAGCTGCGCAGCACCCAGGTCCAGCCCCAGGACGAGGTCCGCGCCGTGATGGCGGTCTTCGACGAGAGTCTCTTTCGAGTGGTGCCCGAGGTCTACCGCGCGCTGGACACCGCACTCCAGCCCGCGGAGGCGGGCAGGCGGCCCCCGCTGGCGCCGGCCTTCCTCCGCATGGGCAGCTGGGTGGGCGGCGACCGCGACGGCAATCCCTTCATCACTGCCGCCGTGACGCGGCAGGCGATGGAGATCCAGGCCGACCACGTGCTCCGCGGCCTGGAGGCGGCCGGCCGCCGGATCGGCCGCTCCCTCACCGCCGACGCCGCGACGACCCCGCCCAGCCGCACTTTGCGGAAGGCGCTGGCCCAGGCCCGCGCCGCGGATCCGGAACGCATGGCGGCGATCGCCGCGCGCTCGCCCAACGAGCCGCACCGCCAGCTGCTGCTCCACGTCACGGATCGGATCCGGGCCACCCGCACCGGCCCGGCCGCACTCGCGTATGACGGGCCCGAGCTGTTGCTGGCCGACCTCCGCACCTTGCAGAGATCCCTGGCCGCCGGCGGGGCGGAGCGCCAGGCGTATGGCGAGCTGCAGCAGCTGATCTGGCAGGTGGAGACGTTCGGGTTCCACCTGGCCGAGCTGGAAGTTCGGCAACACAGTGTGGTCCACGAGCGAGCGCTGGCCGAGGTCCGCGCCGGCGGCGTCCGGTCGGCGGAAACCGAGGAGGTGCTGGCGGGCCTGCGCGCGATGGCCGAGATCCAGGGCCGCTTCGGGCGTGCCGCCTGCCGGCGCTACGTGGTCAGCTTCGCGCGCGGGCCGGCCGACATCGCGGCGGTCTACGAGCTGGCCGAGGCGTGCGGGCTGCCGCCCGTGTTGGACGTGGTCCCGCTCTTCGAAACCGGCGCCGACCTGGCGCGCGCGACCGCGACCCTGGACGGCATGCTCGAGCTGCCGGCGGTGCGGGGCCGGCTGCGCGCCACCGGGCGCCGGGTCGAGGGGATGCTCGGCTACTCGGACTCGGCCAAGGAATCGGGGCCGGTCTCGGCGGCGCTCGCCCTCTACGACGCCCAGGCCCGGCTGGTCGAGTGGGCCCGCGAAAACCGGGTGCAGCTCACGCT
>DATCNF010000233.1:0-7663 GCA_036565325.1 Candidatus Dormiibacterota bacterium
CCTGCCGCTCCCGGGACGTCAGGCTGTCAAGGGCCATGCCTTGACAGTCTAGCGGCCCGCACGGTGTAGGTCGGGCTGGCTGCCAGCGACGGGCCGCCGTCCAGGCGGAGCAGGCGCAGCCCGGCGCCGCGCAGCAGGTCCTCGACTCGCTCCGGCCAGCGCAGGCGGGCCCGGACTTCCTGCAGGTAGCCGCCCGGGTAGTCGACCTCCATCCGGACCCGGTCCCCCCGCCGCTCCAGCAGGCGCACGTCGGGAGTCTTCCCGGAGAGGAGCCAGTGCGGGTTCATGAGCTCGAACCCGACGCGGCCGCCCGTCCGTGTGTGGCGGGCCGCGGCGCGCAGGTTGGCGCGGGTGCCCAGCACGCTGGAGGGCCCGATCACGAGGTCGAAGCGGCGCCCCAGGTCGAGGTCGGCGATCAGCGAGCGGTGGAGCTCGATCCCCGGGATCCGGCGGCTCACAATGTCCAGCATCCCCGGGTGGGCGTCCACGCCCACCAGTTCCACGCCTGCGGCGCGCAGGGGAGCCGCCAGCCGGCCGGCGCCGATGCCGAGATAGAGCACGGGACCCACGGCCTCCCGGCACCACGACAGCCAGGGATCGAGCGAGGTCGCGTCCGGCAGAGCCGCGTAAGCGGCCGCGAACGCGGGGTCCGGCGCACGTGGATCGTCCACCATCCGGATCGGCCCGCGGGCCGGCGACCGCGGTGCGCGCCGAGAGCCGCGGGCGCTAGGCGTTGGGTGTGAAGGAAAGCAGGCCCGTGAAGTGGTGGGTCGCCTTGCCGTCGCGGAGGACGAAGGCGTCGTAGACGCCGGCGCGCCCGTTGTCCGTATGCACCGTCGCTTCGAAGAACAGGGCGTCCTCGCTCTCCCGGAACTTTTCGGTGGAAACCAGCTTCAACCCGGGCAGCCCTTTGAGGTACTGGCGGAAGTGCGTCTTGAGGGCGTCGCGCCCGCGCACCACGAATTCGAACCCGATCAGCTCGGCATCCGCCGCGTAGTGGTTGTCGATCAGCCCGTCCACGTCACCGCGGACCAGGTAGTCGACCTGCTCGTCGTAGAAAGTCTGGCCGGGGCTCTTGCTTTTCTCAGGGCTCATCTCGCCGCGGATTATCTCAACCCGACCAGCGCCGGCGATCGTGGCGGCGATCCCAGCACCTGTAGCATTTGCCCGTGGTGACCGCCGTGGTCCTCGTCAAGGGCACCCGCCAGGGCATCCGGGAGCTCGGGCCCCGGCTGGCCGAGATCGAGGGCGTCGCCGAGGTCTACACCGTGACCGGCGAGTGGGACTTCGTCGCCATCGTGCGCGTCCGCGAACACGAGGAGGTGGCCAAGACCGTCACCCAGGGGCTGCTGGGGCTGGACGGCATCGAGAAGACGAGCACCATGGTCGCCTTCCAGCAGTTCTCCTCCCACGACCTGGAGGCCATGTTCGGCCTGGGGATGGAATCCTCGAAGTAGCCCTCGAGGCGGCACACGCCGGCGCCCGGGTCCTGCGGGAGCACGGTCTGCCGCTGCCGGGCGGGCCGGCCTTCGAGAAGACGCCCGGCGATTGGGTGACCGCGGCCGACCTGGCCAGCGAGCACGCCATCCTGGAGGTGCTGGCGCGGCGCTCGCCCGGGATCGCGGTCCTGGCGGAGGAGACCGGCGGCGACCGGGCGGGGACGATGTGGGCGGTCGACCCCCTGGACGGGACTCGCAACTACACCCGCGGTTTCCCGGTGGTCGGCGTCTCGGTGGCGCTGATCGAGGGCGGGCGGCCGGAGGTCGGCGTGGTGCTGGCGCCCTGGCTCGATCTCGAGTTCAGCGCCCAGCGCGGCCGCGGCGCCCGCCGCAACGGCGACCTGCTGCGAATACCCGATCTCGTCGACCCCCGGTCGGCCCTGGTGGCCACCGGCTTTCCCTTCCGGCGCAGGCAGCGCTCGGGGCGCTACCTGTCGGTGTTCGCGGGCGCGCTGGCTGGTTTCGAGGACCTGCGCCGGGCCGGCGCCGCGGCCCTGGACCTGGCCTGGACCGGCACCGGCGCCTTCGACGGCTTCTTCGAGCTCGGGCTCAACACCTGGGACGTGGCGGCGGGCGCGCTGGTGGTCAGCGAGACCGGGGGCAGGGTGACCGACTGGAGCGGCGACCCGGATGCCTGGCTGCTCAGCGGCGACGTGATGGCCGGCTCCCCGGCCGTCCATTCAGTGCTGCTGCAGTTGGCCGCGCAGGCGCCGGAGGGGTAGCTCGACCAGGCTGCGAGCCTGCTGGCGGGCGACCAGGGCCAGGGGGACATGGGCCTCGCGCACCCCGGTGACCGGCCGGGTGGTGTGGGCCAGCACCGCCTTGCGGAAGTCCTCGGCGCTGGAGCCCGCGAACTCGGTGATCGCGCGCCCCAGGTCGTGGCGGCCGAAATGGCTGTCGGAGCCCGCCACCGCCGCCCCCAGGCGCTCGCGATGCGCCTGGTAGAAGGCGTGCAGGGCGGCCCGGCGGCCGGCGGTGGTCGGCGCCGTGTGCTCGATCTCGACCGCGTCCACGGATTGGGTCTCGATCAGGCGCGCCAGCATGCCCTCCTGGCAGGAGGCGAACCAGGTCGGCATGAAGGGATGCGGGATCACCGCCAGGCCGCCCTGTTCGTGGATGGCGGCCACGGTCTCGGCCAGGGACATGCCCATCCGGACCGGCCGCTCCAGGAACCAGCCCACGACATGGGTCTGGGCCGGCCAGGCGGTGGTCACCTCCTGGCCCGCCACCACCGCCAGCCCGACCGCTTCGCCCAAGGCGACGGTCTCGGCGACGCAGGCCATGGTGTCGTGATCGGTGACCGCGATCAGGTCGAGCTTCAGCTCGCGCGCGGCCGCCACCAGCTCGGCCGGCCCGACCATGCCGTCGGAAGCGTGCGTGTGGCAGTGGGGATCGGCGCGGCCCACGCTCAGCCCTCGAAGAGGGCGGCCGCGAAGCGCGCGGGGTCGAAGGCGTAGAGGTCGTCGATCCCCTCCCCCACGCCGATCATCTTGGTCGGCACCCCCAGCGCCTCCTCGATCGCCACCACCGCGCCGCCCTTGGCGGTGCCGTCCATCTTGGCCAGCACCAGGCCGCTGATGGGCACCGCGTCGTGGAAGCCGCGAGCCTGGGCCAGGCTCGACTGCCCGAGCACCCCGTCCAGCACCAGCAGCGACTCGTGGGGCGCGCCCTCCAGGGCGCGGCCCGCCACCCGGCCGACCTTGGCCAGCTCGGAGAGCAGGTTCTGCTGAGAGTGCAGCCGGCCCGCGGTGTCCACCACAACCACGTCGAAGCCGCGAGCCTGGGCGAGCTTGAGCCCATCGAAAACGGCCGCCGCGGCGTCGCCGCCCGGCTTGCCCGCGAAGCTCTCGACACCGGCGCGCTGAGCCCAGGCCTGGGCCTGCTCGATGCCCGCTGCCCGGTAGGTGTCAGCGGCCACCAGCAGCACCTTGCGCCGGTCGCGGGCCAGGCCGTGCGCCAGCTTGCCGGCGGTGGTCGTCTTGCCGGCACCGTTGATCCCGTAAAGGAGGATCACCGAGGGCCGGGCGGCGATGTTCAGCCAGCGCGGCTGCGGCGACATGGCGGCCACCAGCTCCTGCTCCAGGAAGAGGCGCGCCAGCTCCACCGTGTTCGGCTGTTTGCGGCGGACCCCCTCGGCCACGCGGGCCGCCAGCTTGGGCCCCAGGTCGCCGGCCACCAGCACCTCCTCGAGCTCCTCGTAGAAGCCCGCGTCGAGCGGCATCCCCGCGGCCCGCAGGCCCTCCTGGAAGAGCGTCCGGGTGCGCTGGGCGACGCGGCCCCATAAGCCCGCAGTGCGCTCGGCTGGCTCCGCCATCGGCCGTCTATTGTGCGTGGGCGATGCGAGTGCTCGGCCTCGACCACGTCCAGCTGCCGATCCCGCCCGGCGGCGAGGCGGTCGCGCGGAACTTCTGGAGTGGCCTGCTCGGGCTGCCGGAAGTTGAGAAGCCGGGCTCGCTCGCCGGCCGCGGGGGCGTCTGGTTCCAGTGCGGTCCGCAGCAGATCCACTGCGGTGTGGAGGCCGAGTTCACACCCGGCCGCCGCCACCCCGCACTCCTGGTCGACGACCTGGGCGCGGCGCGGCGGGCGCTCGAAAAGGCAGGGCGCCCGGTTCGGCAGGAGCCGGAGATCCCGGGCTACCGGCGCCTGTTCACCGAGGATGCGTTCGGGAACCGGATCGAGCTGATGGAGAGGAGCTAAGGGGCCCGGCCGAAAAGGAAGCCGTGCCTTTCGGGTCCAGACGTCCGATGCGTGCGCCGGCTTCTGCGGTGCTCGGTCACGCAGCCACCGCTGCGCTCCCTCCGCTCCTCGGCGCCGGCTGTCGCCTCGGAGCGTCGGGACCGCGAAATCCAGCGGCCCCCCTTTCGGCCGGGCCCCTATAGGCACGGCGTTTCAGCGCCAGATGCGGTGGGAATGGTCACTTGAGAAATCAATCGGGGTCGGCAACCCCACGCGAATTCGAAAAATCAAAACCACCGGAGGAACAGATGCCTAAGACAGTGGGAATCGACCTCGGGACCACCAACTCCGTGATTGCGGTCATGGAAGGCGGCGAGCCCGTCGTGATTCCGAATGCGGAAGGAGCGCGGACCACGCCGTCCGTCGTCGCCTTCACCAAGTCGGGGGAGCGCCTGGTGGGCCAGCTGGCCCGCCGCCAGGCTGCCGTCAACCCCCAGAACACCGTTTATTCAATCAAGCGCTTCATGGGCCGCAAGTTCGGCGAAGTCGAGTCCGAGCGGAAGATCGTGCCCTACAAGGTCAAGGCCGGCAAGGACGACCGCGCGGTCGTCGAGGTCCCCGCCCTGGGCAAGGAGTTCACGCCCGAAGAGATCTCGGCCATGATCCTGCAAAAGCTCAAGTCGGACGCCGAGGCCTACCTGGGCGAGAAGGTCACCGACGCGGTGATCACCGTGCCCGCGTACTTCAACGACTCCCAGCGCCAGGCGACCAAGAACGCCGGCCAGATCGCGGGCCTCAACGTGCTGCGCATCATCAACGAGCCGACGGCGGCGTCCCTGGCCTACGGCCTGGACAAGAAGACGAACGAGACCATCCTGGTCTTCGACCTCGGCGGCGGCACCTTCGACGTTTCCATCCTGGACGTCGGCGACGGCGTCTTCGAAGTCAAGTCCACCAACGGCGACACCCACCTGGGCGGCGACGACTACGACCGCAAGATCGTGGATTGGCTGGCCGAGGAGTTCAAGAAGGACAACGGGATCGACCTCAAGGCCGACCCCCAGGCCCTTCAGCGCCTGACCGAGGCCGCCGAGCGGGCCAAGATCGAGCTCTCCTCGCGCCTCGAGACGACCGTCAACCTGCCCTTCATCACGGCCGACCAGACGGGGCCCAAGCACCTCGAGGTCACCCTCACCCGGGCCAAGTTCGAGGCCCTCACGGCCGACCTCACGGCGCGCCTCAAGCCGCCGTTCATGGCCGCGCTCAAGGACGCCAGCCTGACCCCGCAGCAGATCAACGAGGTGGTCCTGGTCGGCGGTTCGACCCGGATGCCCGTGGTTCAGCAGCTGGTCAAGGAGATGCTGGGCAAGGAGCCACACAAGGGCGTCAACCCGGACGAGGTGGTGGCGGTCGGCGCCGCCATCCAGGCCGGTGTCCTCAAGGGCGAGGTCAAGGACGTCCTCCTGCTCGATGTCACGCCCCTTTCGCTGGGCATCGAGACGCTGGGCGGTGTGAACACCAAGCTGGTGGAGCGCAACACCACCATCCCGACCTCGCGGTCGCAGGTGTTCAGCACGGCCGCCGACAACCAGTCGTCGGTCGAGGTCCACGTGCTCCAGGGCGAGCGCGAGTTCGCTCGCGACAACCGGACGCTGGGCCGCTTCCACCTGGACGGCATCGCGCCCGCGCCGCGGGGCATGCCCCAGGTCGAGGTCACCTTTGACATCGACGCCAACGGCATCCTCAACGTCAAGGCGCAGGACAAGGGCACCGGCCGCGAGCAATCGGTGAGCATCACCGCGGCCTCGACCCTCTCCAAGGACGAGGTCGAGCGGCTGGTCAAGGAGGCCGAGTCGCATTCGGCCGAGGACCGCGCCAAGCGCGAGGAGGTCGAGCTCCGCAACCAGGCGGACCAGATGGGCTACCAGGCCGAGAAGGTCCTCCAGGAGAACGGCGACAAGATCCCGGCGGACGTGAAGGCCGAGGTCGAGTCGAAGCTGGAGGCCATGCGGCAGGCGGCCAAGGGCTCGGACGCGGGCGCCCTGCGGCGCGCTATGGACGAGTTCAACGACGCCCTCCAGAAGGTCGGCCAGCACATCTACCAGGGCGCCGGCGCCAGTGGCGACACTGGGAACGGCCAGGAGCCGGAGGCTGAGAAGAAGCCCGAGGAAGACGTGGTCGACGCCGACTACCGCGAAGTCAACTAAGCACTACGTCCAGGGGCGCCCCATTTGGGGGGCGCCCCTCTCTTTTTGCCAAGATGGTTGCAGCATGAGCACGAACAAGGCGCGCGGGCTGGCCGACCAGGTGGTGTCGGCGATCAACGCGCGCGACCACAGCCAGATCGACAAGCTCACCACCGACAACGTGCAGCTGCGCCTGCCCCCGGACCAGGTCTTCTTCGGGCGCCAGGGCGTGCGCGACTTCGTGGACGTGCTCGAGGATCGCCTGCCGGAGGCCACCATGGTCGCCCGCAAGGTGCACGCCGGTGACGACTTCGCCGTGGTCGAGTACGACATCAACTCGACCACCCGCGCGGGCCACCAGGTCGAGGGTATGGGCGCCGTGGTCCTCGAGCTCGACGCCGGCCGCATCGACCGGGTCCAGGTCTACCTGGACACGGCCCAGTGGGCCCAGATCGCAGAAGGCTCTGTGTAATAGGGAAACCCCCTCCCCGGCGGGGAGGGTTGGGGTGGGGGACCTCGGTCAGGCCTCGAGCCGGTAGCCGAACCCCCGGCTCGTTGAGGATGTAACGCAGGCGGGCGGGGTCGTCGCCCAGCTTGCGCCGGATCTGGGCCACCACGTAGCGGCTGTTGTAACGGTCGCCTGCCGCAGGCAGCGATGGCCGAGGTCTGGCGCCACCATCCTGCACCTGATCAGCCGCCGGGACGTCCAGGCGCCGCTCACCGCGTAGGCGTCCGGAGGGTTGGAGCCGACGGCGAGATTCGAACTCGCGACCTGCCACTTACGAGGCGGCTGCTCTGCCAGCTGAGCTACGTCGGCGGGCTTCTTGAAAACCCCTCCCCTTCGCGCTGACGCGGGAAGGACCTCCCCGCCAAGCGGGGAGGAGTGATTCTACGGGGGCCCCTTCCCTACCATGCCGGGCATGGACGTCAAGACCCCTGAGGTCGAGCGCCTCGACCTTGCCGAGTACGGCCTGGTCAAGCCCCTGCTGATCCAGCTCTACCTGAGCGAGCAGCCTCACTACACCGATCACCCCCAGCTCACGGAGATGGAGCTGACCGACGGCGTGGGGCAGATCGAGGGGACCTTCCAGGGCGAGAACGTGATCCTGGCGGTCCGGGACGGGGAGCAGCTGGCGGGCTTCTGCTGGTGCGTCTTCTTCGACCCGGGCACCGGGCTGGAGGGCGAGGTGGCGGAGGTCTACGTGGATGCCGAGCACCGGGGCCGCGGCATCGCGCGAGCGCTGGTGCAGAGCGCGGTCGAGCTCTTCCGGGAGAAGGGCGTGACCCTGGGCTACGTGTGGA
>DATCNF010000234.1:0-2790 GCA_036565325.1 Candidatus Dormiibacterota bacterium
GTCGTTGTTGCAGGCTCCCGGCGTCTTCACCCCGGTGAACAGGTTCTGGCCCGTGGCCGGGCTGAGGCCGGCCGGGATGCAGCCGTTGGCCTCGTTGGAATGCTGGTTGATGTAGGAGCCGAGGGTCACCACGACCCGGGACGCGTTGGTGGGGTCGACCGCGCCCGACGGGTAGTTGGTGGCGCGGAAGATAGAGCTCTTGGTGGCGCCCTTCTCGGGCACGCACGCTCGGAACTTGTCGCTGTTCTGGTAGGTGAAGCAGTCAGGGAGGTCGTAGAAGTCGGAGACCTTGATCGGGATCGAGAACGTGCTGCCGCCGTCGGTCGACCTCGCGAGCAGCATCTGGTTCCGATTGTCCTGGCCCTTGACCGTGTTGTTGTAGTTGTCCCAGACCACGTAGAGGTTCCCGTCCTGGCCGGTGAACGGCTGCGAGAACTGGTTCTCGTTGCAGTTCCCCTGTGGCGTGGGCAGGAAGTAGGTGAAGGTGCAGAGGGAGCTGGCATTGCCGCTGACCAGGTGCGGCGCGCTGAAGGACTCCCCGTAGTCGGACGAGAAGGCCTCGTAGATATAGGCCGTGCCGTCGGCGGTGAACTCGGTCCAGGTCACGTAGATGCGGTCCTGGAAGCGGCTGCCGACGTGGTTGTCGACGGTGAGCAGCTGCTTGTCCAGGAAGGGCTGGAGCCCGCTGCCGGCGACATCGGCGCTGGCGCGGACATAGCGGCCCGGGAAGTTCCAGGAGGCGCCGTGGTTCTGCGAGCGGAAGAGCAGGAACGCGCTGGAGACGTCCGGGCTGGTGGTCACCCCGAAGTCCCCGCGGTTGAAGACCTGACAGGAGAGATAGGCGTTGCCCTTCGTGTCCCAGGCCACAGAGGTGTCACCGCCGGCCTGCCAGTACTCGCGCGCCGCTCCGAAGTCGACGACCCCGGTCACGCTACCGCGGGTGAACGACATGGGCGGGGTGGAGTCGTTCCAGGTGCGACCGTTGTCGGTGCTGTACCCGCTGTAGCAGTTGCCGTCGCCACGCCGGTAGTCGTTCTGGCTGCTGACGAGCTGGTTGCTGTTGAGCGGGTTGATCGCGATCGAAGTCTCGTTCTGCGCTTGCGCGCGGCCCTGCAGGTCGGGGTCGCTGATGTTGAGGCAGTTCTGGTTGACCTTGATGTTGGAGCTGAGGTTCCCGCCGCAGTCCTGGCTGCCGCGCGGGGTGTAGCTGGTGATCGGCGCACCCGGGCTGTCAGCCGACGACAGCTCCAGGGCGGCGAAACCCGAGAGGATGCGCTCCTGGATCTCGGGCATCTTGGTCGGGTCGAAGGCGTGCGCCACGCCGGGATTGGTGACCGAAGGCGCGATCGCCATCAGCAGGGCCGACGCGCACCCGGCCAGCCGGGCAAACCTGAAACGGGCTCTCCCCATACCCACACCTCTCTCGCAAACGGCTGACGGTTATATCGCAGCGATCATAGGAACCGGCTGGCGGCCCGTCAATGAAGGCAAGCTGAAGACCGGGAGGCGAAGTGGCGTAAGCCGCGCCGCCTGAGACACCGAAAGGGCCCCGGTTGAGGGGCCCTTTCGAGTTGATTTCAGAGTTGCGGAGATTGGATTCGAACCAATGACCTTCGGGTTATGAGCCCGACGAGCTGCCGCTGCTCCACTCCGCGAGTCCGATTATACCGGCGGGGTCAGGAGCTCTGGCCGTGCCTCGTGATGCCGTTCCACCAGGCCCGGAGGGCGTCCAGGGGGCTGCTCGACTGGTCGTGGACCGTGGCCGGCTTCGGTGCGGGCGCCGTCGCCACCGGCTGCGGGGGCGGTGCGCTGACCAGGTAGAGGTGCTCGTCGGGGCGCGAGTAGCCGTTCTGGCGCGCGACCTCCTCGGCGGCCCCGCCCGACTGCACGGCCAGGATGTCCCGCTGGTAGTCGTCGTTCTGGGACTGCAGGAGGGCGTTGCGGCTGTGCAGCGCGGCGGCTTCGGCATTGAGCCGGTTGGCGGTCCAGGCCTCCTGGGCGAAGGCGACCACGGCCCAGGCCGCGAGCACGACCACGCCTGTGCGCAGCAGCACCCGCCGCGAGGGCGCGAGCGCGCGGTCGACGGTGCCCGAAGTGGCTCCTACTCTTCTTTGACGCATGGCGGGACGTTGGCGGAGCGGCAGTCGGCGGACCGCCTGATCGGCGCGACTATAGCAGCCGCCCCTCCGATCGCCCTAATCGGGCGCGCTCAGCGGGTCGCGGCCCAGGCCTCTTCCAGCTCGCCGGCCGACAGCTCGCGGTACGAGCGGCCCGCCTCGCGAAGGCGCCTGTCCATGAGCTTGTAGCGCTCCAGGAAACGGCGGCCCGACACCCGCAGCGCGTCCTCCGGGTTGACCTTCAGCTTGCGGGCCAGGCTGACCACCGCGAACAGCAGGTCCCCGATCTCGGCGAAGGCTTCCGACTCCGAGCCTGCCTCCGCCAGCTCCCGCGCCTCCTCGGCGACGGCTGCGGCGGCCGACCGGGGGTCCTCGAAATCGAACCCCACGCGGGCGGCGCGCTTCTGCAGCCCCAGCGTCCAGGCCAGGGCCGGCAGCGAGGGCGGTACCCGGTCCAGCGGCGTCTCCTCGGTGCGGCCGGCGGCGCCGGCCTCGCGCCCCTTGCGCTCCTCCCAGTGCCTCAGCACGTCCTCGGCGTCGGCGACCTGGTCGCTGCCGAACACGTGCGGGTGGCGCGAGACCATCTTGAGGGCGGCCTGCTCGGACACGGCGGCGGCATCGAAGCGGCCATCCTGCTCGGCGATCTCCGCGTGCATCGCCACCTGGAGAAGGA
>DATCNF010000235.1:0-2060 GCA_036565325.1 Candidatus Dormiibacterota bacterium
TGCCAGGGCTCGTCGCCCCAGAGGTGGCTCCAGGCCCATTCCAGCGGCAGCCCGATCACCGCGGCCGTCACGCCGGCCGCCAGGGCCAGCTGCCAGGGCCGCAGCCGGCGCTCCAGCAGGAAGGCGATCTCGACGCCCGCCGCAAAGCCCAGGTAGGTTGGGAAGCGGGGCAGGGCGTGGCCGAGCAGCGGCCCGACCAGCAGGGCCACCCCAGCCCGCATGCCCAGGAACACAAGCACCGCGTACAGCGCGCCGCCACGGCCCAGCCAGGCCCGGGCGGCGACCAGCCCGATCCCGGCCGCGGCCGCGATCAGCACCGGCTGGTAGAGCGCCTGCCACTGGGGCACGCCCATGTCGAACTCGAGCTGGAAGGTCGAGAGGCCGATCATCACCGCGCCCACCAGCAGGTAGCGGCGCACCCGGCTGAAGCCGGCCCCGTGCGGCCAGCGCGCCTCACCCGCGGCCAGCGCGAGCGCGATCGGGGAGAGGGAGGCGCCGCCGATCATCAGCAGGTGGGTCGGGCTCCACATGGTCACGTCGATGCCGTAGGTGCGGTGCCAGAGGTCGTCGATCGGGAAGCCGGCCACGGCCCCGGCGCCGAACGCCGTCAGGGCCGCCGCCGAGTACGGGACGTGGAGGCGCCACAGGCGCCGGCCGGCCTGCGCGCGGGTCGCCGTGGCCATCGCGATCGCCGCCACGCCGGAGGCGCCGATGCCCGTCAACCCGGCCAGGATCATCAGGTGGGGGACGGTCAGGAGGTTCTTGTCCCGGCCCAGGTCGGCGTGCCAGCCGACGTCCCAGACGAAGCCCACGAGCGCGATCACGAGCGCGACGCCGCCACCCAGCTGCATGACCACCGACCAGCTGGGCAGTGCGGTCCGGCTCACGATCAGGGCGTCGATGCGGCGCAGGAGCGTCAACATCTAGGCGGCCCTCCGGGCGCTCAGGCCCGGTTCGAGAAGCCGTTCCAAAGCAGGTCGGCCAGGTAGGCGACCAGGCGCGGCCGGGGCATCGGGCGCCGCTCCAGCCACCAGTCGCCCGCCAGCTGCACCATGCCCACGACCCCGTAGGCCCAAGCCTCGGCGGCCGCCGAGTCGGCTCCCGCCGGGCGCAGCTGCTGGCCCATCGTCTGCGCCACCGCCTGGCCGACGTCGCGGATGAAATAGCTGATCGTCACCTGGGCCTCGGCCTGCTCGACCACGGCCCGCTGCATCAGGAAGCGGTAGAGCTGCGGCTCCCGCTCGATGAAGCTCAGGTAGGCGTCGATCACCTCGGTCAGCAGCTGCCGCGGCTCCACCGGTTGGGCCAGCGCTGCCCGAAGGTCGCGCATCAGCCCGGCCAGGGTCGCCTGCGCCACCGCGCGATAGAGGCCCGCCCGGTCGCCGAAGTAGCGGTAGAGGACCGGTTTGGTCACGCCGAGCTCCGATGCCAGGCGCTCCATGCTCACCGTGGGGCCCTCGCGCGAGATCACTGCCAGCACCGCTTCCAGCAGCTGTTGGCCGCGCAGTTGCCGGTGCTCCAGATGCCGGGTTTGACGGGTGCCGGTGGCCATCGCCTATGCTGATCATATCTGTTACGCACCGTACCAAACGGGGGACCGGGGTAGTCAAGGATGAGTGTTACCCGCAGTAACGACAAGGCGATGAAGGTCGGGCTCGCACTGGGCGCCGGCGGCGTCATGGGCGGCGCCTGGCTGACCGGCGGCCTGGCGGCGCTGGCCGAGTCGACGGGCTGGGACCCCCAGACTGCGGACTACATCCTGGGCACCTCCGCGGGCGCCATGATCGGCTCCCTGATCGCGGGCGGCGTGCCGCCCTGGTTCATGGTCGCGCACTCCGCGGGTGAGGTCTTCGACGGGCTGGTCGACAGCTCCGGCCGCCCGGTCGCCGAGGCCGACCGCTCGGCGGGGGCCATCTTTCGGCCGAGCGCTCCCTGGCTGCCCTTCCCGGGCTCGCCGCGGCTGGCGCTGAGCGCCTTCCGGCGCGGTGGCGTCGCCGGCCTCCGGGCCCGCCTGGCCGCGCTGGCGCCGGCCGGCATCATCTCCACCGAGCCCTTGAAGC
>DATCNF010000236.1:0-7577 GCA_036565325.1 Candidatus Dormiibacterota bacterium
GCGTCGTACACGGGGCCGAAGAGGCGCGGCGACAGGCCCCCGCGACGGGCCAGCCGCACCGCGACGTGGGTCGCCTTCTCGGGCGAGACACGGCCCGCGATCATGGCCTCCTCGCGGACGGCCTGGGGGCCGGGATCGAAGTCCGGCACGCCGTTGCGAATGACACGAGCTTCGACAGCGGCCTCCGCCCAGGCACGGGCGCTGGCTTCTGAGACCGTGGCCAGCGAGCGCCGGCAGGCGCGGGCGGCGACCACGACCGCGGGCACGATCGGCGGCAGGTGCAGCGTGTGCAGAACGAGCATCGGCAGTGTCTCCGCCAGCTCGATCGCCTCGGCGTCGAACGAGTGCTGGGTCACGGCGTCGGGCCTGTCCTTGGCGACCAGCTCGTAGAGCCGGGCGAACGCCTCCCGCAGCTCGGGCACCGGGTCGGCGGCGAGACCACCCGGCATCACCAGCGCCCGGGCCACCGCGGCCGGCACGGGCACCGTGCGCAGCCGGACGCCCGACACGGTCGACCCCTCGGCGCAGTAGAGCGTGACGTCGTGGCCGCGCGCCTGCAGCGCCCGCGCCAGGTCGGCGACGAAGGCCTGGGCCCCGCCCAGCTGCGCCTCCGCCAGCGGGGTGACCAGGGGGGCCACCGCCGCGATCCTCACGGCCGGGTCCGGATCAGCTCCAGGAACTCGGTGCGCGTGCGGGCGTCGTCGCGGAACACCCCGAGCATGCAGGAGGTCACCGTCTCTCCGCCCGCTTTCTCGACGCCCCGCATCTCCATGCAGAGGTGCCGGGCCTCGACCACCACCGCCACCCCATCGGGCTGGACGACCCGGTCCAGGCCTTCCGCGATGTCGCGCGTCAGGCGCTCCTGGAGCTGCAGGCGGTGGGCGTACACGTCGACCAGGCGCGGGATCTTGCTCAGGCCCACCACCTTTCCGCGGGGCATGTAGGCGACGTGGCAGACGCCGAAGAAGGGCAGCAGGTGATGCTCGCAAAGGCTGTAGAAGGGCAGGTCGCGGATCAGGACCATCTCGTCGTAGTCCTGGGTGAAGAGCGCGTCGCCGACGGCCTCGGCCGCGTCCAGCTCGTAGCCCTCGGTCAGATGGATCAGGGAGGCAGCGACCCGCTCCGGGGTCTCCACCAGGCCCTCCCGGCGCGGGTCCTCGCCCAGGCGCTCCAGGAGCTGCTCGACCAGGCTGGCGAGGTCGTTCGAGAAGCGCGGGCGGCTCAGGCTCATCGCGTGACCTCGACCGAGTTGTTCTCGGACTCGACCAGCCGGACCCGCGCCAGGGTGCCATCCGGCAGGCGCTCGTCCAGGCGGTGCCAGAAGGCCAGCGCCAGGTTCTCGGCGGTCGGGATCACGCCCTCCAGCCAGGGCACGTCGCGGTTCAGGTGGCGGTGGTCGACCTCGTCGATCACGGCCTGGCGCATGAGGCGGTCGAGGTCCTTGAGGTTGACCACCATGCCCGTGGCCGGCTCGGGCACTCCGCTGACGGCCACCTCGAGCACGTAGTTGTGGCCGTGGTCGCCGGCGCAGGCGCCGAAGACGGCGCGGTTGCGCGCCTCGTCCCACTCCTCGCGGCGCAGGACGTGGGCGGCCGCGAAAGTCGCCCGCCGCACGATCGTGACCGAGGCCGGCGGCCGTCGCCGGGGCCGGGCCTCGGAGCCGGCGGCGGGACCGGTCTTGAGTGTGGCCATCGCTTTCTATACTGGGACAACGCTGTGCGTTATTCGGAGGCCGTACTCGCGGCACCGCCGGGAAGCGCCCAGTTCGAGGCCGCCGACGTGGCCCGGCTCGCCCCCTCCACGCTCCGACGCCTGTTCGCTCCCACGCCGGCCGCACCACCCCTGGAGGAGGTCGCCGCGGCACTCGGCGGGCAGCCCGGGAACCTGCTGGCCCTGGCTTCGGCACTGGAGCCGGCGCGGGGGGAGCGGCTGCTGCGCCTCGGCCAGCGCCCGGTCCCTGCGACGGGACGCGAGGCCGCCGCGCGACGCCTGGTGGGCGCGCTCTTCTGGACCCTGGTCTATGAGCTGGAGCCTGACCGCTGGGTGGCGCTGGCCGAGGCGGAGCCGATTGCCCCGGAACTCCTGCGAGCCCTCCCGGCGGCGGGCGCGCGCGTCGTGGAGGCCGGCGCCGGCGCCGGCCGCCTGACCGCCTACCTGCTCACGGTGGCGACGGCCGTGGTGGCGGTGGAGCCCTGCCCGGCCTTCCGGCGCCGCCTGCGCCAGCGCACGGCGGCCTTCGTGGTGGGCGGCATCACCCAGCACCTCCCGATCGCCTCCGGCTGGGCCGACCTGGCCACGGCGGGAGCCGCCATGGCGGCTGAGCCTCCGCTCGGCGGACCCGAGGCGCTGGCAGAGCTGGAGCGGGTGGTGAGGCCCGGCGGGATGGTGGCGCTGGTGTCCCCGGAGCAGCCGGAGTGGTTCCAGGCCCGCGGCTACCAGCGCCGCGATTACCCCATCCCGGCAGTGGCGGAGCGGCCCGACCTGACCTCCTTCTTCGGCCCCCTCACGCCGCCCTACGTACTGCTCAGCCGCGTTCTTTGAGCCCCGACGAGGCGGCGGCCTATCTGGCCGAGATCGCCTATCACCTGCGGCACAAGGAGGACGCGCACCGGGCCAGGGCCTTCAGCAAGGTGGCCGCCATGCTGCTGCGGGACCACCCCGACCTCGACGCCCTCAACCGCGCCGGCAAGCTGGAGACGCTGGAGGGCGTCGGGGCCGGCATCGCCAAGGTGCTCAAAGAGCTGGTCTCCGAGAAGCACAGCGCCTACCTGGAGCGTCTCCGCGAGGAGTCTGGCGAGCCGTCCGCGGTGGCCTCCCAGCTCACCTCGCTGGTCGAGCAGGGCTATCGGGGCGACCTGCACTGCCACACCGATTGGTCGGATGGGGGCGCCTCGGTGCTGGAGATGGCGCTGGCCGCCCAGGCGCGGGGCTACTCCTACATCGGGATCACCGACCACTCGCCGCGCATGACCGTGGTCAACGGCCTGGGCCCCGAGCGGCTGGTGGCCCAGCGCCGGGTCATCGACGAGGCCCAGGCGAAGCTGGGCGCGGACTTCACGATCCTGCAGGGGATCGAGGTCGACATCCTGCCCGACGGCGCGCTCGACCTGCCCGATGCGGCGCTGGCCTCGCTCGACCTGGTGATCGCCTCTCCGCACCTGCAGCTGCGCATGGAGGCGGCGCAGATGACCGAGCGCATGCTGCGCGCGGTCGAGCACCCGCACGTCGACGTGATCGGCCACCCGACCGGGCGGCGGCCCGGCAGCCGCGCGGGCGCCAGCTACGACTTCGAGAAGGTCTTCGCCGCCGCCGCCCGCACCGGGGTGCTGCTGGAGATGGACTGCGACCCGGCGCGCATGGACCTCTCGCCCGAGCTGGCCCAACAGGCGCTGCAGCTGGGCTGCCGGTTCGCGCTCGACTCCGACGCGCACTACGTCGACCAGTTCGTCTACGTTGACCTGGCGCTCTGGATGACGCGAAAGGCGGGTATCCCGACCGAGCGCATCGTCAACTGGCTGCCCGCCACGGGCGTACGCAAGGAGTTCGAGCAGTGACCGCAATCGGGGTGATGATCGAGGGCCAGGAGGGCTTGACCTGGGAGCGCTGGCGGTCGATCTGCGCGGACGCCGAGCAGCTCGGCTTCGCCACCCTGCGCCGCAGCGACCACTTCTTCTCGGTGATGGGCGAGCACGAACGCGAGTGCATCGACTGCTGGACCTCGCTGGCGCTGGCCGCGGAGTGGACGTCCCGGATCGAGCTCGGCCCCATGGTCACGCCGCTGACCTTCAAGCTGCCCGCGCTGTTGGCCCGCGAGGCCGCCGCCGTCGACCTGCTCGCCGGCGGGCGCCTGATCCTGGGCGTGGGCGCGGGCTGGAACGTGCCCGAGCACGAGGCCTTCGGCATCCCCTTCCCATCCCTGAAGGAGCGCTTCGACAACCTGGAGTCGGGCATCGACCGCATCCATCTCACCTGGGAGATGTCCAACCCCAAGCCGCCTCGGGATGGCAGGGTGCCGCTCCTGATCGGCGGCGGCGGCGAGAAGCGGACGCTGGGCCTGGCCGCCCGCCACGCGGCGGAGTGGAACCTGAACCCGATCGACCTGGACGCTTTCCGCTCCAAGTCGGCGATCCTCGACGGCTACTGCCGCGACCTGGGTCGCGACCCCACGGAGATCCGGCGCTCGGTGATGTGCGTGGCCCTGGTCGGCCGCGACCGCGACGAGCTGCACCAGCGGGCGGGCGCGCTCGGCCAGGTGATCCCGCGCTATCGAGAGATGAAGCCGGACGAGGTGGTGGCCGCGGTCGCCGAACGCGGGTTGGCGGGCACCGTCGAGCAGGTCGTGGAACGGGTGCGCGCCGGCGCCGCCGCGGGCGTGCAGCTCTTCTGCTGCCAGCACTTCCTGCTCGACGATCGCGACCACCTGCGCGCGCTGGCGGAGGTCGCGAAGGCGGTCGGCTAGGGACCCCTAGACCGCCACCGGGTCGTACCTGCCTTCGAGCACCGCAAGGGCCAACTCGACGGCCCGCAGCTGGCGGTCGAGGTCAACGTGCTCCAACGGCGGCAGGTGGATGAAACCGGCTTGAAAGCCACGGTCCTCGGCGAGGCGGCAGGCCGTGTAGAGCATCTGGTTGCAGATGTAGGTGCCGGCCGTGTTGCTGAGGTAGGAAGGGATCTCCTCCGCCAGCCAGGCGGAGGCGATCTCGCGCACCGGCACCGTCGCGAAATAGGCGGCAGCGCCGCCGGGGATGATCTCGTCGCCCTCGACCAGCACACCGTCGTTGTCGGGGATCGCGAAGTCGAGGCAGTTGATCGCCACCCGCTCGACCGCGACCTGCGTGCGCAGCGCGGCCAGCCCGATACCCAGGACCACTTCCGGCCTGGCTTCGTCGATCGCGCGCTCCAGCTCGCCGTGGAGTCGCGCCGTGCTCACCGGCAGGATCACGCCGCCCAGGCGCTCGGCGACCAGCAGGCTGGGATTGACGCGGTGCGCGCCGAACGGCTCGAAACCGGTCAGCAGGACCCGCATCCCATAAGGTTAAGACGATGGACTTCGATCTCACCCCGGCCGAGCGCGCGTTCCAGGCGGAGGCGCGGGCCTGGCTGAAGGCCAACGTGCCGCGCCCGGACAAAGAAGGTGACGGAGAGGGCCTCGCCGGGGGCATCGAACGCCGCCGCGCCTGGCAGCGAAAGCTCTACGACGCCGGCTACATCGGTCTCTCGTGGCCGGAGGAGTACGGCGGCCGGAGCGCCAGCCTGGTCGAGCAGATGATCTTCAACAACGAGGCCATCCTGGCCCGGGCGCCCGACCCGGTCAACGTGATCGGCCTGGGGATGGGCGGGCCGGTGATCATCGCCCACGGCACCGACGAGCAGAAGACCCGCTACCTGAAGCCCCTGCTGACCGCCGACGAGATCTGGTGCCAGGGCTTCAGCGAGCCCAACGCCGGCTCCGACCTCTCGGCGCTGCAGACCCGCGCCGAGGACCAGGGAGACCACTACCTGGTCAACGGCCAGAAGGTCTGGACCAGCCTGGCGCACGTCGCCAAGTGGTGCATGCTGCTGACCCGCGAGACCAAGGAGGCGAACCCGCGCGACGGCTTGACCTACCTGCTCGTCGACATGCAGTCGCCGGGCGTAGAGGTCCGGCCGCTGCACCAGATCACAGGCGACCCCGAGTTCAACGAGGTCTTCTTCCACGACGTCAAGGTCCCCAAGTCGCAGATCCTGGGCCAGGCGGGCCACGGCTGGGACGTCGCCATCACCACCCTGCTCCACGAGCGCGGGACGCTGGGGCTGGCGCTGGCCACGCGCGCCCAGATCACCTCTGGAGAGCTGGTCGAGCACGCCCGCAAGCTCGGACGCTCGCGGGAGCGCCTGGTCCGGCAGCGGATCGCCCAGCACTGGATCGAGGCCAAGACGATCCAGCTCAACGGCTACCGGGCGATCACGGCGACCATGAAGACCGGCGTGCCCGGGCCCGAGGGCTCTTTCCTCAAGCTGGCCTGGTCGGAGCTCAACCAGCGCATGGCCGAGACCGCGGTCGACCTGATGGGCCCGATGGGCGTGGTCGAGAACGGAGGCGGCTGGCAGTACTCATTCCTGCGCTCGCGCGGCAACACCATCGAGGCCGGCACCTCCGAAGTTCTGCGCAACATCCTGGCCGAGCGGGTGCTCGGGCTACCCCGGTCACGCTAGCCACTTAGACTCTTCGAACGGGATGGATTTCGCCTTCTCCGAAGAGCAGGAACAGCTCCGCAAGGAGGCGCGTTCGTTCCTCGCCAAGGAGTCGCCGACGAGCCGCGTCCGCAAGGTGATGGACTCCGAGGACGCCTTCGACGAGGGACTCTGGAAGAAGCTCGTGGAAAACGGCTGGACCGCGCTCGGCATCCCCGAGGAGCACGGCGGCTTCGGCACCTTCCTCGACCTCGTGGTCGTGCTCGAAGAGGCGGGCCGGCACCTGCTGCCGGGTCCGTACTTCAGCACCATGGGCCTGGCCGTGCCGGCGCTCCTGGAGGCCGGCACCGACGCCCAGAAGAAGAAGTGGCTGAGTGCAATTGCCGCCGGCGAGGCGCGTGGCACGCTGGCCCTGACCGAGCCCTCGGGGCGCTGGGACGCCGAGGGCGTGGGCCTGCGGGCGTCCCGCCAGGGCGAGGGCTGGAAGCTCGATGGCCTGAAGCTGTTCGTGCCCGACGCCGGCGTCGCCGACTTCCTGGTGGTGGCGGCGCGAACACGGGACTCCGGCGAGGACGGGGTCACCCTCTTCCTGGTCGCGGGGCGCCCGGCCGGGATGACGGTCACGCCCATGAAGACGCTGGATCGGACCCGCCGCTGGTACGAGGTCAAGCTCGAAGGCGTGACGCTGCCCGGCGACGCCGTGATGGGCCAGGTCGACCAGGGCTGGCCGCCGCTCAAACGCGCCCTGGAGTGGGGTTCAGCAGCGCTCTGCGCGGAGATGGTCGGCGGTGCCTCGCACGTGCTCGAGACCTCGGTCGAGTACGCCAAGACCCGGCAGCAGTTCGGCAAGCCGATCGGCATCTACCAGGCGGTGTCGCACAAGCTCTCGGACATGCTGCTGGAGGTGGAGAGCGCGCGCTCGGCCACCTACTACGCCTCCTGGGCGGTCGACGCCGACGCCCCCGACCGCGCGCTGGCAAGCTCCATGGCCAAGGCCTACGTCTCCGACGCCTACCGGCGCGCGGCCGGCAACGGGATCCAGGTGCACGGCGGCATCGGCTTCACCTGGGAGCACGACATGCACCTGTACTTCAAGCGCGCCAAGGCGTCCGAGGTGACGCTGGGCGACGCCACCTACCACCGGGAGCTGGTGGCCCAGGCGCTCGACCTCTAGCCCCGACGCCGCAGCTCCGCCAGGTGCTCGGTGTAGTGGTCGATGGTGGACGCGCGCACCTTGCCGGTGAAGCGCTCGTCTGCCATCTCCCGGTCGTCCAGTCCCGCCACGATGCTGACAGCCTGGCGATGGGCGGCGTCAAGGCGTGCCAGCACCTCCTTGACGCTGTGCGCACGCCCCCAGGCCGCCTCCCTGGCGTTGTGGACGTCAGAGGCAGGCCAGGGCCCGT
>DATCNF010000237.1:0-2483 GCA_036565325.1 Candidatus Dormiibacterota bacterium
ACGCCGGGCAGACGGTGCAGGCGCTGTCCGGGGCGGGTATCAGCGTCACGCGCCTGAACTCGGTGGGCGGCTTCCTGCAGCAGGGCAACGCCACGCTGTTGAGCGCGGTCGACGAGGAGAAGGTCGAGCAGGTGCTGGAGATCATCCGCGAGAACTGCCGGGAGCGGTCGCGCTTCCTCACCCCGATGCCGCCCATGGTCGAGCCCGGCGAGATGCTGATGCCCTACCCGGTCGAGGTCCAGGTCGGCGGCGCGACCGTGCTCGTGCTCGACATCTCCCAATTCGAAAAGCTCTGAAGGTTCTCCTCCGAAGCGGCAAGGCGGAGCTGGGACCCCTGGTGGCAGAGCGGCTGGGGGCCGCGGGCCACAAGGTGGTCGAAAAGGGGCCGGTCGACGCGGTGGTCGACGTCGCCTTCGCCTGGCAGAACTCGCTGCTGCACGATGGCTGGAAATGGAAGGGATTCGCCCGCTTCGCGCCCGCCCACGCCTCGCAGTTGATGGAGGCCGCACGCGCCGCCCAGGCGGGCCTCGTCGTCCTCGCCGGCTTTGCCCTCGCCGCGGCGGGCCCCTTCGATGACCCCGACCTGCGGCCACCGCTGGAGGTCGAGTCCGCGCTGCGCTCCGGCGACCTGCCGCTGTGCGCGCTGCGGCTGGGCTGGCTCTACGGACCCCGGATGCAGAACCTGCGCCAGTACCGAGCCGCGTTCCAGTGGCTGCGGCCGTACTACGGCGGCCCCCACCGCATGCAGTCCTGGCTGCACGAGGAGGACGCCGCCGATGCCGTGGTGGCCGCCCTGGAAAAGGGCCGGCCGGGCGACCTCTACGGTGTCGCCGACGAGCGCCCGGCCAGCAACCGGCAGGTGCTGGACTACTTCGCCTGGACCCTCGTTCACCGCCCGCCGGTGTCCTTCCCCCGCCTTGGGCTGCGGTTCAGCCCGGTGCAGCAGGCGCAGGCCCTGGTCCTGGACCGCAGCTCGGTCGTCGACCCGGCCCCTTTCCGCGCCGCCACCGGCTGGCGACCGGTGTACCCGACCTACATCGAAGGCCTGGCCTCGGTGGCGGTAGCCTGGAGCAGCCGCCGGTAGTCGGCCGGCGTGTCCACGTCGACCGGATGGTGGCCGGCGGCCGGCGCCGGCAGCGCGGCCACCAGCTGCGGCTGGGCGCGGATCAGGCGCCGGCAGCCGACGTCGCCCTCGAGTGACTCCAGCCCGGGCCACAGCGAGCGCTCCATCACCACCGGCGGGTGCAGCATGCCGTCGAAGCTGAGAGCCGCGGCCGGCAGCCCGGAGCCCGCCTGCAGTGCCAGCAGCCGGTCCAGCAGCTCGGCGGTGATCGCCGGCTGGTCGCCGAGGATTACGACCACGCGCTCCGCCTCGGGTCCGAGGCTGTGCAGGCCGGCGCGGAGTGAGGAGCTCATGCCGGTGGCGTAGTCAGCGTTCACCACCACCCGCGCCCGGCCGAAGTCGACCTCGCCCTGGATGCGCTCGGCGGCGCCCCCCAGCACCACCACGACGTCGTCCAGGCCGGACGCGTTGACCGCGGCCAGCACCACCTCCAGCAGGGGCCGGCCCCCGAGCTCGAGCAGCTGTTTGGGGCTGCCCATGCGGGACGAGCTGCCCGCCGCCAGCACCAGGCCGGCGGATCTCATGTGGCCTGGGCGGCCGGGCTCCGGAGGTAGCGCTCGGGGTCGGCTTCGAAGCTCTGCCGGCAGCCCTCGCAGCAGAACGAGTAGATGCGGCCCTGGTAGGGGGTCTGGTGCCGAGACGGCAGCTCGACCGCCATCCCGCAGACCGGGTCGGTGGCGAACGCCGGGTGCGAATCGTCGACCTTGACCGGCACCCGCCGTCGCCGGGCCGTGACCACGTCGGCCAGGGCCAGCAGCGCGATCTCCTCCTGCGAGGCGCCGCGCACCCGGCCGCCCGGCGCTCGGACCCGAGCCAGGGTCGCCGGGTCGAGTCCTCGGGAGGCGAGCACCTCGCGCACCGCCGCCGTGCGGCGCCGGGAGGCGATGAGGGCGACGTCGAGCTGTGGGTATGCCAGCGCCGCCTCCAGCGCGTCCTCGTCGTAGTGCCCCATGGTGGCGACCACCGCCCAGGAGTCGCCCCCCGGCGCGGCCCGGCCCAGGTCCAGGTCCGGGAGGACCAGGTCGGCTCCCGGGAACTCTTCGGCCCGTGCCCCGGGGTGGACGGCGCAGGTTCGGAATCCGCTGAGCGCGCCCATGCCGAGCAGCGCCCGGGCGGCGGGCGTGGCGCCGAAGACCATCAGCAGCGGCTTCGGCACCTGGGGTTCCAGGAAGACGTCGAGCGACCCGCCGCTGGGACAGGTGGTGGCCATCGTGAGCTCGCCGCGGCCGCGCGACTGCCGGACCTCCTCGGCACCGCCCACGATGTGGATGAGGATCGGCTCCCCGCGCTCCAGCGCCAGGAGTGCCTCCCGGCGCACCAGCGGCTCCGAGCAGCTCCCGCCCACCCAGCCGTGCAGGCG
>DATCNF010000238.1:0-7312 GCA_036565325.1 Candidatus Dormiibacterota bacterium
AGCGCATGCTGGACGCGGCCGGCGTGGTCCCCGGCGTGCGGGTGCTCGACCTCGGGACCGGCACCGGCGACACCGCCATCCTGGCCAGCCGGCGGGTCGGCCCCACCGGGCGCGTGCTCGCCACCGACATCTCGGCGGCGATGCTCAAGGTGGCCACCGAGACGGCGGCCGCGGCCGGGCTCACCAACCTCGACTTCCGGCTCGCCGACGCCGGCGCTCTGGACCTGGAGGCGAGCTCCTTCGACGCCGTGATCGCTCGCTTCTCCCTGATGTTCGTGCCGGATGTGGCGGCCGCGCTGGCCGGCATCCGGCAGGTGCTGCGAGCGGGTGGCCGCCTGGGCGCCCTGGTCTGGGCGCCGGCCGACCAGAACCCGTTCCTTTCGCTCACCACCCGCGTGGCCCGGCGCACCGGCCGCCTGCGGATCCCCGAGGAACGGGTGGGCGGCCCCTTCACGCTGGGCGACGCGGACCGGCTGGAGAAGACCGCCCAGGCGGCGGGCTGGCAGGAGGTCGCCGTCGAGCCCGTCCCGATCCAGATGCGGCTGCCCGACTCGGCCATGGCCAACGAGGCCCTGCGCAACTCGCCGCTGACCAACAGCATCATCGACGCCCTGGACGAGCCCGAGCGCGCGGCGCTCCAGGACGACGTTCAGGCGGAGCTCGAGGTCTTCCGGGCCGGGGAGGGCTACGTCTTCCCGGGCCTGGCGCTGCTACTCCGGGGTCGGAACCGCTCGTAGGCTGCGGAGCGGCGAGAAGATCGCCGGCAGCACCGAGGTCGCCGAGACCGCGCTGGCCACGACCAGCGCCCAGAAGAGCCCGATCGTCTGCCCCAGCGCCCCGCCGATGAGGGCGCCGGCGACGTTGCCGACCGCGACCACCACGAAAAGGCCCGCCGACACCCGGCCCAGCATGTGGTTGGGGATCACGGAACCCCTGATCGCCTGCTGGTTGATGTTGTAGGCCATCAGGCCGAAGCCCGAGATCAGGTTGCCGAGGACAAGGATCGGGAAGATCAAAGGTCGGGGCGCCAGGGCCGCCGGCACGGCGAGGGCGATCCCGAAGGCGAACAGCGCGGCGCCCCCCACCATCACCAAGCCCAGGCGGCCGCGGTCGATCAGGGGCTTGGTCACCTGTGCGCCTACCAGTGAGCTCAGGCTGCCGGCGGCGAATGAGAGCCCGAGCTGCGCCGGGGTCAGGCCCCGCTGACTGACGAAGAGCAGCACGAAGACGGCGCCGCTGAGGCGGCCGCCCATGTTGGCGCTGATGATCGTGATGGTTATCGAGCGCACCAGCGGGTGCCTCCAGAGGAAGGTCAGCCCGTCGCGCGCCTCGCGGACGAGGTGACGCTCCGTCGTGGCGGGGACGGGCGGCGGCTCCGCCGCCTTGATCCAGGCGGCAGTGACGGCGCCGACCAGGAAGGAGGCGGCGTCGAAGGCGATCGCGATCGGCGCCGTCAGGACCTGCACCACGAAGCCGGCCAGGCCCGGGCCGGCCAGCGAGGCCACGGTCATGCTGGTCTGGTACTTGGCGTTGGCCTCGACCAGGTTCTCGCGCCCGGCCAATGCGGGCAGGTAGGCGCTCTGGGCGATCGTGTAGAAGCTGTTGGCTCCGCCGGTGACAAAGGCCACGGCGTAGAGCTGGGGCAGCGAGAACACGCTCAACAACGCGGCCGCCGGGACGGTGGCCAGCGCCGCCATGTTGACGAGCTGGGACGCCACCATGACCGGGCGCCGCCGGGTGCGGTCCAGCCAGACCCCCGCGGGGAGGCCGAAGAGCAGCGCGGGGAGGAACTGGAAGGCGCCCAGGAGGCCCATCTGCGCCGGGTTGGCGTGCAGCGTGAGCGCGGCCGCCAGGGGCAGGGCCAGAAAGCTGAACTGGTTGCCGAACAGGGAGACGGTCTGGCCGAACCAGAACTTGAGGAAGTCCGGCCTCCGCCAGAGGACTCCGCCTACGCGCTCAGCTCCGCGAGGAGACCCTGCAGGACGCGGGAGAAGGTGGGGAAGCCGTGGACGGTGTCGTCGAGCACGCTGAGCGGGATCCGGGCCTTGATCGCCAGGGCCAGCTCGCCCACCATCTCGCCCGCCCGCGGGCTGACGATGGTGGCGCCGACCAGGACCGAGCGGCGCCGGTCGGCCACCAGCTTGACCAGCCCCTTTTTGAGGTCGTGGATGTAGCCGCGCCCGGTCTGGGCGGCGTCCACAGAGGCCACCTTGACGTCGAGGCCCCGCTCGCGCGCCTGCGCCTCCGTGACCCCGACGGACGCGATCTCGGGGTCGGTGAAGGTGACGCGCGGGATGGCCTCGTGGTCGGCGACCGCCGGCTCGCCACGGATTCGGCGCCCGATGACCTGGCCGTGGTACCAGCTGACGTGGGTGAAGCCGTAGATGCCGTTGACGTCGCCGCCGGCGTAGACGCCGGGCTCGGCCTCCAGGGTGGCGCGGTCCACGGTGACGAAGCCGCGCTTGTCCTTGCCGATCGCGAAGTCGTCGGTGTTGGGGGTGCGCCCGGCGGCGACCAGCACCACATCACCCTCGGGGGCTCGGTCGAGGTGGGCGTCGGTGCGCACCTCGATCCCCTCGGCTCGGAAGGCCTCGCCCAGGATGTCCCCGACCTCCGGCTCCTCGAGGTGGACCAGCCGCGGCATGGCCTGGTACACGGTCACCCGGCTGCCGAAGCGGGCGAAGGCCTGGGATAGCTCCACGCCCACGGCCCCGCCGCCGATCACGGCCAGCGAAGCAGGCAGCCGCTCGGCCAGCACGGCCTCGCGGTTGGTCCAGTGGTTCGCCTGGTCGAGGCCGGCCAGCCGTGGGACCGCGGGCCGGGTGCCGGTGGCGATGACCACCGCCCTGCGCGCCCGCAGGCGGTCACCGGAGTCAAGCTCGACCTGGCGGTCGCCGGTGTAGCGGGCCGTGGCCCGGAACAGGTGCGCCCCCGCGCCTTCCAGCGCCTTGGCCGCATTGGTGTCGTCGAGGTCGCGCGCCATCCAGTGCACGCGCTTGGCGACCTTGGGGAAGTCGACCGTCCAATCCACCCGCGAGGCCGCCAGCTCGCGGGCGCGGCCCGCCTCGGCCAGCACCTCGGCCGAGCGGATCATGGTCTTGGAGGGCATGCAGCCCCAATATGGGCACTCCCCACCGACCAGGCGGTTCTCGATCACCGCCAGGCTGAGGCCCGAGCCTTTCAGGCGGTCGGTGAGCGACTCCCCGCAGGGCCCGGCGCCGAGGCAGACGACATCGAACTCTTCGATGCCGTCAGTCTGAGGAAATCACGCCTTGGCGGCTGAGGGCAGGATCACCGGACTCTCCGGCTCGCGCTCGGTGCGGGTCACCCGCTGGACCTTGCCGATCGCATCCGCGACCTCCGGCCGGCCCACCTCGCGGGCACCCCGTGCGCCCATGTTGAGCATCGACTCCAGGCCGCGCCGCGCGCGTGCCCGGCGCCGCGCGCCGCTGCTGGGGTCGAGGAAGTAGACAAGCGTGCCGCCGATCACCATCGCGGTCAGGGTTCTCATGCCTCCAGACTACGAGTGATGGCACTGGCGTGAAGTTCGGCCTGGTGATGTTCCCGGCGGACCATGCGATCGCCGCGGTCGAGCTCGGGCGCGCCGCCGAGGAGCACGGCTTCGAGTCGCTCTGGTTCCCGGAGCACACCCACATCCCGGCTTCGCGGCGCACGCCCTGGCCGGGCGGTGCGGACCTGCCGCAGGAGTACTGGCACACGCTCGATCCCTTCGTGGCGCTGGGCGCCGTGGCGGCCGTCACCAGCACGTTGCGGCTGGGCTTCGGCGTCTGCCTGGTGGTTGAGCGCGACCCCATCACGACCGCCAAGGAGGTGGCCTCTCTGGACCATCTTTCGGGGGGCCGAGTCTTGTTCGGGGTGGGCGGGGGCTGGAACCTGGAGGAGATGGCCAACCACGGCACCGCCCCCGCCGCGCGCTGGAAGCTGCTGCGGGAGCGGGTCGAGGCGATGAAGGCCATCTGGACCCAGGACAACGCCGAGTACCACGGCGAGCTGGTCGACTTCGATCCCCTCTGGTCGTGGCCGAAGCCGGTGCAGAAGCCGCACCCGCCGGTGATCGTCGGCGGCAACGCGGCGCGCACGCTGGACCGGGTGGTGCGTTACGGCGACGGTTGGATGCCGATCGTGGGCCGCGGAGCCGACTTCGGGGACCGGATCGCCGAGCTGCGACGCCTGGCCGAGGCCGCGGGGCGCGACCCGGGGATCCCGGTGACCCTGTGGGGCGCCCGGCCGGATCCTGAGGCGATCGAGCGAGCGCTCGAGCTCGGGATCGACCGTTTGATCTTCGTGCTGCCGCCGGCCTCTCGGGAGGAGGTGCTGCCCCGGGTGGAGAGATTCGCGGAGCTGGCGCGCAAGTTCTCCTGAGGGCGGCAGCGGCTGACCACGCCCCCCCCTCCGCCTTTGGCGGAGGGACCTCCCCGGCGAGCGGGGAGGTTTTCGTTTGCTAGATCTTGCCGCCCGCCTCGCGGGAGGCCTCTATGTCGGGGTCCTTGCCCAGTTCCAGGGCGCCCAGCCAGCGCGTGCGCCGGTCGGCTTCGCGCCAGACGGTCTCCAGTCGGTCGCGGACGGTGCGCAAGAGTTCAAAGTCGGTCATGCCTGGGTAACCTCCAAATAGGTGTAACCGGTGTCTGCCCTATGACGGTTATGTTACCAGTAAAGTACCGGCAGTGGTTACTTTTCGTGGTAACCTTTCGATCGTGAGTTCAGTGGAGCCCGCCTCCGAGCTGCTGCGTGTGGAGCAATTCATAAACACGCGGGATCTGGATCCGGTTGCGGATGAGGTCGCATCTCCCGCGGAGCTGGCGGCCTGGCTGGAGTCGCAGGGACAGGGAACGCTTGCGGTGGATCCCGATGGGCATGCCCGGGCTCTTGCCCTCCGCGAGGCGCTGCGTGGCCTCGCGCTGGCCAACAATGGTGGGACTCTCTACCCCGTCGACCTGGCCACCCTCAACCGGGCTGCCGCCGAGACGGGCCTGCGCCCGCGCTTCGTGCGGGGCGGAGCGCGCCTGGAGCCCGAGGCGGGAGGCCTGGATGCCGCCCTCGGTCGCCTGGTCGCCACCGTGTACCAGGCCATGGCCGATGGCACGTGGCAGCGGATGAAGGCCTGCCGGCGCCACGACTGCCGCTGGGCTTTCATCGACGAGAGCCCGAACGGAAAGCGGACCTGGTGCTCGATGCAGACCTGCGGCAATCGAGCCAAGGCTCGGCGCCACCGGGAGCGAGCGGGCGATCACAGCTAGACCACCAATGGACGCTGTGGGATTAAAGCACTTGCATCCGACGGAAAATATGATAGTCTGGGACTCAAGACATTTAGGGAGGACCGTCCGCGAAACCGCCATGATGCCCCACCTGCCGTACCCCAGAAGGACCTTCACCCCCGCCCTGCCGGCGACCGCCGGCGGGCTCGATCTCCAGAGCCAGCTCGAGGCCATCCTGGACAGCGTCTGGAAGGCCGAGGCCGACTGGCGATTCAACGATCGCCTGGACATGGCGCTCAAGACCCGCGGCGACAACCTGAATCCCCGCTGAACCGAGCCGTACCCCTCGCCAGCCGTCCGGCTGGCTAGGCTGAGAAGCCGATGCCACTGCCGGGCGGCTTTTCTCTGCGTCCAGCCGGGTCGGACGATGTCGAGTTCTGGTGCCGGCTGCGGAGCACGGATCCCCGGCTGGCGGTGGACCCGGTGGTGATGCGGGACCGCTGGGACGAGAGCCCCGCAGGCGTGCTCAGAGAGCGCAGCGTGATCCAGGAGGGTGGGATCCCGATCGGCATCCTCGGGATCTGGCGGCCGCGGCGGGAGGACGCGGGCCAGCAGTTCGTCGACGTCGGGGTGGACTTCCTGGACGGCCACGACGCAGCTGAGCTGCGGGATGCCGCCTGGGACGTGGCCGAGGATCGCGCGCGCGAGCTGGGCGCCGAGGTGATCACGACTCGCTGCCTGGACCACGAGGCCGCCCACCGCGCCTACCTCGCCGAGCGCGGGTACCTCCTGGACCGGGCGGGCATCATCAGCGGCCTCGACATCGGTGCCTCGCGCGAGCGCTTCCTGGCCATGGCGGCCGAGGCCGAGGCGAAGCTGCGCGCGGCCGGGATCGAGCTGACCACCCTGGACCGGGTTGATGACCGCTACCGCGAGCTCTACGAGGTGTTCGTTGAAGCCCTGTCGGACATCCCCACCACGGCGCCCATCGTCCCCGAGTCGTTCGAGCAGTTCGTCAAGATGCTGCGCAAGCCCTGGGTCGGCGAGGGCCGGGTCTGGATTGCGGTCGCGGACGGGCGGCCCGTCGGGATGTCGTGGCTCGGTCACTACCCGACCACCGGCAATGTTTTCACCGAGATGACCGGCGTGGCGCGGGCCGGGCGGGGGCAGGGCATCGCCCGGGCGCTCAAGCTACAGACCATCGCGCAGGCCCTGGATTCGGGCGTGCACCTGATCCTCACCGAGAACGACGCCGACAACGTGCCCATCCTCAAGATCAACCGGGCGTTCGGCTACCAGCCCCTGCGCGAGGCCCTGTGGCTCCGCAAACCCGCGTAATTTGGGGCCATGCCCACCGACCAGTACCACGAGCCGCCCGGCGAGCTGTCAGACGAGACCCGAACCTTCGCCCGCATGATCGCCTCGCTGACCGAGGAGGCGGAGGCGATCGGCTGGTACGAGCAGCGCCTGGCCCTGGAGAGCGATCGCGAGGCCCGGGCGATCATGGAGAACGCCCAGCACGAGGAGTTCAAGCACTTCGGGATGAGCCTCGAGTTCCTGATGCGCCGCAAGCCGAAGTGGCGAGAGACGCTGCAGGGGATCCTCTTCCAGTCCGGCGACATCGTGAAGCACGGCGAGGAGGCCGAGGAGAAGTCCGACTAGAGCGGCCGCTCTTAGTTCCAGTCCGCCCAGGACGTGGCTAGCGCCGAGCGCGCCCCCCCGACGCGCTCCCGGAGGCCGGCCAGCACCGCGGCGCCCACCAGCAGCAGCAGAGCGATGGCGCCGAAGAGCAGGTAGGGCTGGACCGTCTCCAGGACCAGAAACAGCGCCCGCAGCGCGGCCAGGACCACCGCGATCGAGCCCGCCACCACCAGGACCCGGCTGCGCACCCCGATCCCGACCAGCAGCGCCGCCACCCCGCCCACCAGCAGGCGGACCAGGTGCGGGCCCGCGAGGGCGTCGGGCTGCGCGGCCTGGACGGCCTCGGGGCCGAGGAGCACCGCGGCGCCGAGCCCCACCAGCATGCGGTCGAGGAGTGGCCGCCGCGGCAACCGGCGGTCGTGGGGCAGCCGGAGGCCGGCCGCCACCAGCAC
>DATCNF010000239.1:0-5964 GCA_036565325.1 Candidatus Dormiibacterota bacterium
CGGTGGCCTCCGCCAGGTAGGCGGCGCGGCGGTCCGCGGTGGCGCGCCAGCGCTCGGCGGCCTCGGGGGAGTCGAAGACAGACGCCTCCCCGCTTGGCGGGGAGGTCCCGCCCGCAGGGCGGGGGTGGGGTTCGGACATCAGCCTGGGGCAGAGGGTAAGGGTTCCCCGCGCTCGAGCACGCCAGGGATGGCCTCCATCGTTCGGAGGAGACGCACCCGCCCCCTGCAACCACGTGTCGCCTACCCGAAGCAACCTCGCCGCCGGGGTGCCTAGAATGGCCCCGAGGTCCAGACCTGATCACCCAGGAGGGGATACCGATGGCACAGATCATTGCTGACGCCGAGGTGCTGGAAGTGCTTCCGGAGCCGGCTCCCATCGAGACCGAATACCAGCGCCTGGAGATCTACGACTACGCGATCGCCAGCACGCTCGACGGCCAAGAGAACTAGGCGGGACGACCAGCCGGCCGTGGCGTGCGCCCCGCGGTCAGGTATAGCTTTTCGGCGCATGCAAGCAGGTCCCCCTCCCCGGCGGGGAGGGTAGGGGTGGGGCAGGGCTCGGCACCACCTCTGGCGGGAATCCGGGTCGTCGAGGTCGGCAACTTCATGGCCGGCCCCTTCTGCGCGCTGCAGCTGGCCGACCTGGGCGCCGACGTCGTCAAGGTCGAGAACCCGGCCAGCGGCGGCGACGAGGTGCGCCAGACCGCGCCCTTCCTGGACAGCGGCGAGTCCTCCAACTTCGTCCGCCTCAATCGCAACAAGCGCTCGCTGGCGCTCGACCTCAAGTCGGCCGAGGGCAAGCAGGTCTTCCGCGACCTGGTGGCGCGCGCGGACGTGGTGGTGGAGAACCTGCGCCCGGGCACCATGGCCGACCTCGAGCTCGACTATCCGCGCCTGGCGGAGTTGAACCCGGGCCTGGTCTACGTAGCCGCCTCGGGCTGGGGCCAGGACGGCCCCTACAGTCACCTGGCGGGGCTCGACATCATGGCCCAGGGCATGAGCGGCCTGATGTCGATCACCGGGGAGCCGGGCCGCGACCCGGTCAAGGTCGGCGTCCCGGTCACCGACCTGGTCTGCGCCCTGTACGGCGCGCTGGCCTGCGTATCCGCGCTGCGCGCGCGGGAGCGCGACGGCAAGGGCCAGCTGATCGACGTCTGCCTCTTCGAGGCCGGCGTCTCCCTCGAGGTCTGGGAGGCCGGCCGCTACTTCGGCTCCGGCGAGGTGCCGCAGCCGCTCGGCTCCGCTCACCAGACCTCGGCCCCCTACCAGGCGGTCCGCGCCGCCGACGGCTTCTTCACGGTGGGGGCGACCTCGATGCGCAACTGGCAGGCGTTCTGCGCGGCCATGGAGCACCCGGAATGGGCGGCCGACGAGCGCTTCCTGGACAACCCCGCCCGCCACCGCAACCGCGACTCGCTGATCCCGCTGGTGGAGGCGGTGACGGTGACCCGGCCTCGCGCCCATTGGATCGAGCGGCTGCAGGCCGCGGGCGTGCCCTGCGGGGCCATCCAGCGCTACGACGAGGTGGCCGCCGACGCCCACCTCCAGGCCCGCGGCTTCTTCTGGGACGCGCCCTCGACGGTGTCGGGGCCGGTGCGCCAGGTCGGCAGCCCGATGCGCTTTCGGGAGACGCCCGTGCGCCGCGACCATGCCGGCCCCCGGCTGGGCGAGCACTCGGCCGAGGTCCTGGGCGAGCTCGGCCGGACGCCTGAGCAGATCTCCGACCTCGGGGCTCGGGGGGTGATCGTCTGTCCGTGACCCAGGCGGAGATCCTGGAGGAGCGCCGGGGCGAGCACGGCGAGGTCCTGTGGCTGACCCTCAACCGTCCCCAGGCCCGCAACGCCCTCACCTTCGCCATGTACGACCGCATCCGAGAGCTCTCGGAGGAGGTCAACGCCGATCCCTCGGTCCGGGTCGTGGTCTTCACGGGCGCGGGCGGCAAGGCCTTCGCGGCGGGCACCGACATCTCGCAGTTCCGCGCCTTCGAGCGGGAAGCGGACGCGCTCGCCTACGAGGCGCGGATGGACCGGGTGCTGACCGCGCTGGAGTCGGTCCGGGTGCCCACCCTGGCCGCCATCGCCGGCGCCTGCACGGGCGGCGGTGCCGGTATTGCCGCGGCCTGCGACCTGCGCATCTGCACGCCCTCGCTGAAGTTCGGCTTCCCCATCGCGCGCACGCTCGGCAACACGCTTTCGCTCGGCAACTTCGTACGGCTCAGCGCCCTGCTGGGGATGGGACGCGTCAGGGACCTGATCTTTACCGCGCGCTTGATTGAGGCCGCGGAGGCCCGCGGCATTGGGCTGGTCAGCGAAGTCGTGGCCGGCGAGGAGGCGCTGGAGCCCCGGGCCCTGGAGCTGGCGCTCAAGCTGGCCTCCCACGCGCCGCTCACGCTGCAGACGACCAAGGAGGCGCTGCGCCGGATCCGAGCCCAGATGACGCCGCCCGGTGGGGGCTCTGACCTGGTGGTCCAGGCCTACATGAGCGAGGACTTCAAGGAGGGCATAGAGGCCTTCTTCGCCAAACGCCCTGCCAACTGGAAAGGTAGATAGTCTCCCTCCCCGCGGAGCAGGGGAGGGCAGGGGTGGGGCGATCTCTGCCCGTAACCTGATCGGAATGCCCCGCAGCCGTTTCTTGGGGTCCGCCCGGACTTCGCCGCGGAGGGGCGGCGCCTGGCGCCCCCTGCTGGCCCTGGTGCTCCTGGCGGCCCTGCTGGCGGGAACCGCCTACCTGCAGCTGAGGAGGCCGATTCCGTCCGTCAGCGCGCGCCAGACCATCGCCGACCGCTCGGCCCTGCCGGGCCCGCGCCCCAACCTGCCCTGGCCCCGAGCCGGGATCGCGGCCCTGGGCGTGACCGGGCTGGGGCTCATCGAGACCAGCCCCGGCGAGCGGGCGCTGCCGATCTGGAGCATCGCCAAGGTGATGACGGCCCTGGTCGTGCTGGACGACAAGCCGCTCAAGAAAGACGAGCAGGGCCCGACCCTCACCGTCACCGACGCCGACGTCACGCTCTACCAGCAGGAGAAAGCGGATAAGCAGTCCGTGGTGGCGGTGGTGGCGGGAGAGAAGCTGACGGAGTACCAGGCCCTGGAGGCTCTCCTGATCCCCAGCGGCAACAACATCGGCGACCTGCTCGCCAACTGGGACGCCGGCAGCGTCAGCGCCTTCGTGGGCAGGATGAACGCCAAGGCGAGGTCGCTGCAGCTGGCCAAGACCAGCTTCGCCGACACCAGCGGGGCTTCCGAGCAGACGGTGTCCACGCCCACCGACCTCACCCACCTGGCGCTGGTCGCGGAGGCCAACCCGGTGGTGGTCCAGATCGTGATCCAGCCACAGGCGGAGCTGCCTGTGGCCGGGGTGGTCTACAACGTCGATTACGCGCTCGGCCAGAGCGGCATCAACGGCATCAAGACCGGGTCCAACCCCGGCTCCGGCGCCGGCTTCATGTTCGCCTCGACGTTCAAGGTCGCGGGCCAGAACCTGACCCTGGTCGGCGCCGTCATGGGCCTCGACACACTGGACCAGGTGTTTGCTGCCAGCCGTCAGCTGATCGACTTCGCGAAGCAGGCGGTCCAGGTCGCCGACGCGGTCCAGGCTGGGATCAGGGTCGGCCTTTACGAAGCTCCCTGGGGCGCCCGGGCCGGCCTCGTGACGGCCCAGGGCGCCCAGCTCGTGGAGTGGCCGGGGATGGACGTGGTGCGCAAGCTCGAGGTGCCCTCGGCCCGGACGCCGCTCAGGGCCGGCTCAACGGCCGGGGACCTGCTGCTGCGACTGGGCGATCAGGAGGTGCGGGTGCCCCTGGCGACGGACTCCGGCCTCAGCCCGCCGACCACCGCCTGGCGCCTGACCCGGCTCGGCTGACCCAGGCTGACCCGCAGGCAGAGGTTGGCGGCGGCCGTGAAGACCAGGCCCGTGATCGCGGCGTGCGTGAGCTCCGGGAAGAGCGAGAACCCGGCCCAGACCAGGTAGGCCCCGGCCAGCGCCTGGACCAGGAGCGCCGCGATCAGCACCCAGGCGCCGGCGACCAGGTCCCGGCGTTGGGGGGCGGCCCGGCTGTAGAGGACCACCAGGCCGATCGCCAGCAAGAGGGCGAGCCCGGCCAGCCCCCGGTGCAGGAGATTGACGCCCGAGCCGCACAGCGGCCAGGTGGTGCAGGCGGTCGCGGCGCCGACGTGCCGGATGTAGGCGCCGGAGTAGACCAGCACGTACAGGTAGGCCGTCAGGCCCCAGGTCGCCAGCACCAGCGCGCGGCCGGCGGGCGCCGGCGAGGGGCGGCCGAGCAAGCCCAGGTAGATCGCCACCAGCACGGTCGAAGCAAGGGCCACCAGGGAGATGCCGAAGTGCAGCGCCAGCACCACCGGCTGCTGTGGGTACTTGACCGCCCAGGCCCCCATGCCCGCCTGCAGGAGGAGGAAGGCCACCATCAACGGGACCAGCACCCGCACCGGCCGCCGGTCCCAGTGAAGGGCGGCCACCAGAACCGCCAAGACCACGATCAAGACGCCCTCGACACCGGTGATCGCGCGGTGCGAGAACTCGATCGCGGTGGCCACCGCGAAGTCGGGAAGGAAGCGCCCGTGGCAGAGCGGCCAGTCCCGGCCGCAGCCCTCGGCCGACCCGGTGGTGGTGACCGTGACGCCCATCACGAGCACCAGGAACATGCCCGCCGCCGCCGCCCAGGCGAGCCACCTCGCGGCCGGCCTTGACCAGCCGGCGTTTCTCAACCAGCCCACCTGCCCGAGGTTACCTTTTAACGGTCCACCGGTTAGGATGGCCCCCGGTCGCCGGGCGGCCGCTTACACACAACCAATAGGGGTGCATGGCATGGAAGTGCAGGAACAGACCGAGGAGACAGAACCCGAGATCCAGAGCGAAACCCAGCCTTACCAGGGCAAGAAGCAGCGCGCTGCCGAGGCCGCCAACGGAGGCTCCGGCGGGGGTATCGTGCTCGGCCCACGCGACAGCCTGGTCGGCAAGCTGACGACCGAGGGCGACGTCCGCGTCCAGGGCACCCTGGAGGGCGAGCTGAGCGCCGGCGGCGACGTCTCGATCGACGACAAGGCGATGGTCAAGGCCAACGTCGAGGGCCGCAACGTGAGCGTGCGCGGTGACCTCGAGGGCGACCTGGTGGTCAAAGACCGGCTGCTGCTGGCCGGTTCGGGCAGCGTCATGGGCAACGTCCGCGTGCGCCGCCTGGCGATCGAGGACGGCGCTACCCTGAACGGGAACGTCAACATGACGAAAGG
This sequence comes from Candidatus Dormiibacterota bacterium, assembly GCA_036565325.1. Taxonomy (GTDB): domain Bacteria; phylum Chloroflexota; class Dormibacteria; order Dormibacterales; family Dormibacteraceae; genus CF-28. The sequence continues at coordinate 5,244 of DATCNF010000239.1, forward strand.
CGAGGGCTAAAGGCCTCTGCGTCGCGTAACCCTCCGCGCCCCACGCCCGTTGCAAGCGGCGATGAGCTTCTTCTATCGCGTACTGATCGGCGGTCTGGGAACCGCGCAGCGTGCGGCCGGCAACACTCGCCTACGTCTCCAAATCCGCCGCGCCAAGCTGACGCTGGAGCGCCAGCGCGACTCCGAGGAAGCAGCGGCTTAAGGCATAACCTCCCGCTCGCCGAGGAGGTCCCTCCGCCGGAGGCGGAGGGGGTGGGGACGGGGGTCTATCTCTGCCATGGGATCATGTATCGATGCCTCGCCGCGTACGCCGTCTGACCGTCGACCTCCACGGCCATGACGTGGTGACCGCCCTCGAGCTGGCGATCGTGCGCGTGTCGGAGGCGCATCGCAACGGCTACGAGGAGATCGAGCTCCTGCACGGCGCCGCAGACGTCGAGGAACCGGTCGAGGAGGGCCGCGGCCGCATCAAGTGGGAGCTCCGCCGCCTGGCCAGAACGGGCCGCTTCAACCAGTGGGCGGAGGCCGACAAGACCTGGGAGAAAGCAGGCTCCCTGGTGCTCCACCTGCGCCCCAACGCCCAGGCCGGACCCCAGGCCTGGTCGCGGGAACCCCCCACCCGCCACCGGCGCTAAGCTTCTCGCCCGTGCGGGGGCGCGCCGCCCGGCGGCGGCCGGCGAAGAAGGACATCCAGGACCGGGTGACGGTGGCTCCCTGGTCG
>DATCNF010000240.1:0-4288 GCA_036565325.1 Candidatus Dormiibacterota bacterium
GCTTCGGGAAGTCGTTGAGGCCGCTGCCGGCCGGGATCCCGAACCGGCACCAGCCACCGTTCAGGTCACTGGGATCGGCGGTTTTCGACCAGCCGAAGACCAGGTAGTTGTTCAGAAAATCGCTGCTGAAGGCGACCGCCAGGTAGAACCAGCGGTTGGCCTGGAAGTCCCACTCGATCTGCGGATCGCTGATCGTCAGGCCGGCGGGGGCGGCGGTGAAGGCGGCGCTGTCCATTGAGCTCAGCAGGCCCAGGTTGGAGCGGCTGTAGACACCGATCAGGTTGTTCACCATCTCCACGTAGTGGCTGGGTCCGATCGCCCCGGTGGGATCCGGGGGCACACAGCACCAGCCCTCGTCGGAGGCCGAGAAGCCGGGCTGGTTGAGGTTGTTGAAAACCCCGGCCAGGGGAGCCGCGACGGAGGTGGGAGAGCCCGCTTGCAGCCCTTGCGCCGCCCTTTGCTTGGCCGCCCGCTCCGCCGCCGGATCGAGTGATCGACGCGGATGCACCGTCCTGGGGCCGGCCGCCGGGTGGCCGGGCTGGCTGCCCAGGCTGACGACCCGGACGTGACCCGCCGCGGAGATCAGGCCGGCGCGTGGTTGTGCGGCGGCCGCAGGGGGTGCGTAGAGCACCACGCTGCAGATAGCGATCGCCGTGGCGAGCACGTGGCTACGGCGAACTGTGTTGCGGCCTATCCCGGCTGATTTCAAATCCTGATCCCCGCTTCTTGCGAGAGTCTTCCCCGCGCCGCGACACCATAGCCGAGTCCGGGTGCCTTGGAGCCCCCCTTAACAAAGACGAGCTCACTTCCGCCGCAGGCGTTTGGCGGTCGCCAAGGCCGGACACGGCCGGGGGACTCTCGAACGGATAGGCCTTCTGCTCCTGGTCGGCGATCTCCGAGTCTGTGGCGCGTGGTGACCTACGACGATCGGCTGTCCAGCGCTGCTGCCGGGCTCGGTTTCCCGGTGGTCGCACCCTGCTGACTCCTCCCTGCCCGGCGGGAAGCTCCAGCCCCCCGAGGGTGTGGCCACCGGAGCCGTTAGCCTCTCCGCCATGACCCACAGCTTCGAAACCCTCGCGATCCACGCGGGCCAGGAACCGGAACCGGTCACCGGCGCGGTCGTGCCCCCGATCTTCGCCACCACGACCTTCAAGCAGGACGCTGTCGGTTCCCCGCGTCACGGCTACGAGTACAGCCGGTCTGGCAACCCCACCCGCAGAGCGCTGGAGGAGTGTCTGGCCGCCCTCGAGTCAGGGGAGCATGGGTTCGCGTTCCCTTCGGGCCTCTCCGCCGAGGACACCGTGCTGCGCACCATCTGCGGTCCCGGCGACCACGTCGTGATTCCGAATGACGCATACGGCGGGACCTATCGCCTGTTCGCCCGGGTCGCCGAGCGCTGGGGTCTGCGCTGGACGGCGGCCGCCATTCACGACCTCGACGCCGCCGCGGCGGCCATCACGCCGGCGACCAAGGCCGTTTGGGTCGAAACGCCCACCAACCCCCTGCTGCACATCGCGGACATCGCGGCCCTGTCCGAGCTCGCTCACGGGGCCGGAGCCCGCCTGGTGGTGGACAACACGTTCGCCTCGCCCTACCTGCAGCGGCCCCTCGAGCTCGGCGCCGATGTCGTGATGCATTCGACCACCAAGTACTGCGCCGGGCACTCAGACGTGCTGGGGGGTGCTCTGATCGTGCGGGATCCGGAGCTCGGCGAGCAGTTGGCCTACAACCAGAATGCGATGGGAGCGGTCGCCGGCCCGTTCGACGCCTGGCTCACGCTGCGCGGGCTGAAGACGCTGGCGGTGCGCATGGAGCGCCACTGCGACAACGCCGAGAAGGTGGCCGATTTCCTGTCCGGGCAGCCGCAGCTGTCGGCGGTGATCTACCCCGGCCTGACCGACCATCCAGAGCACGTCCTCGCCGGCCGGCAGATGAGGCGCTTTGGGGGCATGGTCAGTTTTCGCGTGGCGGCGGGCGAGGCGGCGGCGGTGGAGGTCTGCAACCGGGTCCGGATCTTCACGCTCGCCGAGTCGCTGGGTGGGGTGGAGTCGTTGATCGAGCACCCGGGCCGGATGACCCACGCTTCGGCCGCCGGATCACCACTGGAGGTGCCCTCCGACCTGGTGCGCCTATCCGTCGGAATCGAGGCGGTGGACGACCTGATCGCCGACCTGGCCCAAGCCCTCGACGCCATCGGCTAGGGTTCCGCCCGCCCGCCCGCGCCCAGGTACGCGAGCAGGTCCTGGCGCGCGATCACCCCTCCAGGCTTGCCGTCGATCAGAACCAGGGCTGCGCCGGCATCGGTCAGCATCGTGATGGCATCGCTCACCGGCTGGCCGCCGCCGATCATCGGCAGGGGCGGCGACATATGCTGGCCGATCGGGTCCCGCAGCTGGGCGCGGCCGCTGAACAGTGCGTCAAGCAGGTCGCGCTCCACGACTGAGCCCATCACCTCGGCGGTCACGAGGGGAGGTTCGGCCTTGACCACCGGCATCTGCGAGACGCCGTACTCGCGGAGGACGTCGATCGCGTCGCGCACCGGCTCGTTCGGGTGCACGTGCACCAGCTGAGGCATGTTGCCGCGCTTGGCAGCCAGGACCTCGGCCACCGTGACCTCTTCACCCGGTGGCCGCAGGAATCCATAGTGCGTCATCCAGCCGTCATTGAAGATCCGCGAGAGATAGGCGCGACCCGAGTCTGGCAACAGGACGACGACCAGGTCATCCGGCCCAGCCCGGCGTCCGACCTCCAGCGCCGCCGCCACCGCCAGCCCGCAGGAGCCGCCGACGAGCAGTCCCTCCTCGCGGGCCAGACGGCGGGTGAGCGCGAAGGAGTCGGCATCCCGCACGGCGATGATCTCGTCGCAGATGGTGCGGTCGAAGGTCTCGGGCCAGAAGTCCTCGCCGACCCCCTCGACGAGGTAGGGCCGCCCGGTGCCTCCCGAGTAGACAGAGCCCTCGGGATCGGCGCCGATCACGCGTACTGCTCCGCTCGAAACCTCCTTCAGGTAGCGCCCGGTCCCTGAAATGGTTCCGCCGGTGCCGACACCGGCGACAAAGTGAGTGATCCGGCCGTCGGTCTGCTCCCACAGCTCTGGCCCCGTCGTCTCGTAGTGAGAGCGGGGATTGTTCGGGTTCGCATACTGGTTCGGCTTCCAGCCTCCGGGCGTCTCGGCCGCCAGCCGATCAGACACCCGGTAGTAAGACCTGGGGTCGTCGGGGGCCACGGCGGTGGGGCACACCACGACCTCGGCGCCGTACGCCTTGAGCACGTCGATCTTGTCGCTTCCGACCTTGTCAGGGCAGACGAAGATGCACCGGTATCCGCGCTCCTGCGCGAGCAGGGCGAGGCCGATACCGGTGTTGCCGCTGGTGGGCTCGACGATGGTGCCGCCCGGCCGCAGCACCCCGGCCTGCTCGGCCGCGTCGACCATACGGACGGCGATCCGGTCCTTGACGCTGCCGCCGGGGTTGAAGTACTCGACCTTGGCCAGGACCAAGGCCTGGATGCCCTCCGTCACCCGCCGCAGCCTGACCAGCGGGGTGTTGCCGATCAGGTCGACGACCGACTCGCGGTAGCGCACCGCCCTGAGCCTAGCGCGGCCGTCATCCCGGCGCGGACCGAGCGTCGCCGGTACTTGGGCTGGCCTGACTGTCTAGATCGGCGTCTCTTGGCCGATGAGGGCGGTCCAGCCAAGAAGTCCGGTCAGGCCCTCGAGCTTGGCGCCCACCTCGAAGCCGTGTGGGCCGATGGTGAACTGACGGAGGCCCTTCTCGTGGTCGCTGTCGCGCATCTTGATGATTCCGATCGCACGCCGGATCTCGGAGTCCTGCTCGATGTAGCGCAGGAAGAGCACGTTCTGAAAGAGGAACGAGAGCCCGCCGGCGGGAGCGGCCACGGGCCCGAGGGTGGTCGTTTCACCGGTGACCACCATCGAGGCGCCAACCGACTGGATGAGTCCCAGCAGCGCCCGCGAGTAGGCCGGGAAACGATCTGACTCGCGCGCTGCGACAACCAGCTCGGCCAGGCTGTCCAGCACAACCCGGCGGGGCGGGCCCAGCACGAGCTGTTCTCTGATGGCGGTGGCCACGACGTCGAGGTTCAGCTGGCCGTGCGGGACGTGGTAGATGGTGAGCTTGCCGGCCTCGATCGCCCTGGCGAGGTCCCACCCAAAGCTGGCGGCTTTTCGAATCAGCTGGTGGGACCGCTCCTGAAAGGAGACGTAGAGGCAGCGCTCGCCGTTTTCCAGGCCTTGAGTGATGAAGCGAAGGGCGAGCACCGTCTTGCC
>DATCNF010000241.1:0-9563 GCA_036565325.1 Candidatus Dormiibacterota bacterium
CCTGGGCACCGAGGCGGTCCTGAGGAACTGGCGCGCCGACGCCGCCATCGTCACCGAGCCCACCGAGCTCGACGTCTGCATCGCCCACAAGGGCTTTGTCTGGGTGGACGTCGAGACTCACGGCCGCGCCGCCCACGGGTCGCGCCCGGAGCTGGGCATCGATGCGATCGCCCGCATGGGCCCGGTCCTGACCGGGCTGGAGGCGCTCGACCAGCGCCTGCGCGCCCACCCGACGCACCCCTTGCTCAAGAGCGGCTCGGTGCACGCGTCGATCATCTCGGGCGGCCAGGAGCTCTCCTCGTACCCGGCCCGCTGCCGCCTCCTCCTGGAACGCCGGACAGTACCCGGGGAGACGCGAGACACGGTGGCGACCGAGATCGAGGGCATCCTCACCCCCGAGGCGACCTACGAGGTCGGATTCTCACGCGAGCCGTTCGAGGTGAGCGCGGACGAGCCCATCGTGGCCGCGGTCCGCGAGCACGCGAGGCGCCGCCTCGGCCGCGACCCGAGGCTCTACGGCGAGACCTTCTGGGCCGACACCGGCCTCATCCAGGCGGCCGGGATTCCGACGCTGCTGTTCGGGCCCGGCGGCGCCGGCGCCCACTCGATCGAGGAGTGGGCGGACCTGGACCAGCTGGCGGCGTGCACCGAGATCCTGGTCGCAGTGGCGAGCGAGTTCTGTGGCGAGCGCGCCGGCAGTCTTTCGTAACCCGCACCGAGGGCCCGTGCCGGCCTTCGCCATGGACCCCGCGGAGGAGGTCCTGGAGTTCCACCGGCGCCTGCCCGGCTACGCGCCGACGCCGCTCGTCCGGGCGGCCGACAACCTCTGGATCAAGGACGAGTCGCACCGGTTGGGGCTACCCGCGTTCAAGATGCTGGGCGCCTCCTGGGGCACCTACCACGCGCTGCGCACCCGCCTCGGCGAGCGCCTCCAGCCCTGGCGCACGATCGCGGAGCTGCGCGCGCAGGTGCAGCAGCTGAAGCCGCTGACTCTGGCCACGGCCACCGACGGCAATCACGGCCGCGCGGTGGCGCGGATGGGCAAGCTACTCGACCTGCGCACGCGCGTCTACCTGCCCCGGTCCGCGGGTCCGATTCGGATCGCAGCCCTGGGCCAGGAAGGTGCCCAGGTGATCGCGGTCGATGGCATCTACGACGAGGCCCTGGCGCGCTGCGTCGACGAGCTGCAGCCCGGCGACATCTTCGCCTCGGACGCCGACCACCGCGGCGAAGAGGGCTTCGCGCGCACCGTGCTGGCCGGCTACGGAACGCTGCTGCACGAGGTGGCGCAGCAAATGCCCCGGCCGCCCGACGTGCTCTTCGTGCAGATGGGCGTGGGCTCGCTGGCGGCGAGCATGATCGCCAACCTCGGCCGCCTGGGCTGGCCGACCGAGGTCATCGGGGTCGAGCCGGCGGACGCGGACTGCATCCTGGAGTCCCTGAAAGCGGACCGGCTGGAGTTCGTGCCCGGCCCCCACCGCTCGCTCATGGTGGGCCTCAACTGCGCCCGAGCCAGCGACATCGCATGGCCCCTGCTGCGGGCCGGCCTGTCTACCGTGGTGGCCATCGAGGATGACTGGGCTGAGAAGGCGATGGCCGAGCTGGAGAGCCTCGGCATCGAGTCAGGCCACTCGGGAGCGGCCGGGCTGGCCGGGCTGCGGGCGCTGGACGGCGAGCTCGGGAACCGGTCGGTGCTGGTGATCAACACCGAGGGCGCCACCCACCTCCACCCCTAGGCTGAACAGCTCACAGGATCAGGCGACAGTGACGAGCGCCCCGATGGGCGTCGTCATCTTCGGCTTCGCCGAAGACTCGTCCCTGAGCAGCCGATCTGCCGCGTTGGCTGCTGCGCTTCTCGGTCACGCAGCTACCGCTGCGCTCCCTGCGATGCTCCCAGCCGCCTTGCATCTCGACCACCCACGAACGATCTGTCGCGAGATCCCATGAGCCGTTCACCTTAGGCGGCCGCCACCCCTACGGGCCGGCACACCTTGCAGGGCCGGTAGCCCTTGGCGAACGCCTCCTCCTCGCTCCGAAACTGCACCTCGTGCCGTTCCATGACCCGCCTGGCATGGCGGCAGGTCGGCATGCAGAAGATGTGGGTGCTGTCCGAGCCCAGGTAGCGGATGCCGCGCTGGGCGAGCTTCTCCAGCTCGCCCACGCCCACGCCCTCGGCGTCCAGGATCCGCCGCTTGGCGACCGGGCCGCCGGCGCCGTAGTTGCCGATCACACCGTCCGAGCGGACCACCCGGTGACAGGGGATCAGGATCGGCATCGGGTTGGTCGCCAGCGCGGTCCCCACCGCGCGCACCGCCTTCGGGTGCCCGATCTCCTTGGCCACCCAGGTGTAGGTGCGGACCTCGCCGCGCGGGATCTGGCTCGTCTTCTCGAGGACCAGGCGCTGGAAGGGCGCCACGCCCCGCATGTCGAAGCGGCGCAGGACCGACGCCGGCGGCGCCGCCTCCGACCGCACCAGCGGCCGCCGGTAGCGGTCGTCGAACCAGCTCTGGAACGACTCCTCGCCATGCCGGCCCTCGTACACGGCCGAGACGCCATCCCGGTTCCAGGCCACGAAGAACGGGCCCAGGGGGGTGTCCATGACCGCGAACCGGTCCAGCACCATCTCCGCCAGCCGGGCCGGGGCCTTGACCTCGCCCAGCCGGCGCAGCGACTCCTCCAAGCGAACCATGCTCATACCGCCACTTCCTCCCTTTCCAGCATCTGCCGCAGTGCGGCCAGCCCGCGATGCACATCCGATTTGACCGTGTTCAGTGGCCGCCCCACCAGCTCGGCGGCGTCGGCATACGGGTAGCCCTGCACCGCGACCAGAACCACCGCCTCACGCTGCGCGGCCGGGAGCGAGGCGACCCGTGACGCCAGCCACTCCGTCTCCACCGCCGATTCGGGCCCGCGACCGGGTGCGGCGAGCATCGTCAGCGCAGCGTCCGTGGCCGCCAGCGGCGGCCTCGAGGACGCGGCGCGGACGCGGTTGCGGACCACGTTGAGGGCGATCTTGCACAACCAGGCGCGCGCGTTGAGCGCCGCCACGCGCTCCGGCTCCCAGTCCCGCAATGAGCGCCAGGCGCGGAGGAACACCTCCTGGGCGACGTCCTCGGCCTCGGCCCTGATGCCCGTCATCGAGTAGCTGAAAGCGAAGACGCGGTCCTGGTGCTCGTTGAACATGCGCTCAAAGTCCATCCGCCTACATCAACCCCTCGGGCCGCCCACCGGTTGCAGTATGGGAACGGAAAACGCGCCCCGGGTGTAGAGGAGGCGACGGTGGAGGGCCGGCCACTGGATGAAGGCGACCTCGTCGCGCGCGCTCGGCGCGGGGACGAGCGCGCCTATGAGGAGATCGTGGTGCGCTATTCCGACCTGGCCTTCCGGACCGCCTACCTGGCGACCGGCTCCGCAGCCGATGCCGAGGAGGCGGCGCTGGAGGGTTTCGTCAAGGCGCACCGAGCCCTCGACCGGTTCCGCGAGGGCGAACCGTTCCGGCCCTGGCTGCTGCGGATCGTGGGCAACGAGGCCCGCAACCGCCGGCGTGCCGCCGGCCGCCGGCAGAACCTGGAGCTGAAAGCCGCGCGGGCCGACCGCGCCGGGGACGCGGCCCCGTCCCCGGAGGCGGCGGTCCTCGCGGCCGAACGCCGCGCCGAGCTTCTGACCGCGCTCGGTCGCCTGGAGACGGATCACCGGGAGGTGGTGGGCTGCCGCTACCTGCTCGACCTCAACGTGGCCGAGACCGCCGCCGCCCTGGGGGTGCCTGAAGGCACCGTGAAGTCGCGGCTCGCCCGCGCCCTCACCCGCCTGCGCGAGGTCATGGAGGCGCCCGCCCGTGGCTGAGCTGGACGCGCTGGAGCGAGACCTGTTCGCGCTCGGGCGCGAGATCGATTGGCCGCCCACGCCGGTCTTCAGGCTCCAGCTGAAACCAGCGTCCCCCTCCCCCTCGCTGGGCGAGGGACCTCCCCGCCAAGCGGGGAGGAGACGCCTCTATCTCGCCCTGCTCGCCGCCGCCGTCGCGACCGCGTTGGGAGCGGGGGCCGTGGCTGCCGGTTACCTGCACATACCGGGCGTCAATATCCAGCGCAGCTCGCGGCCGCTGCCCACACCCTCGGCGAGCGCTCCGAGCACGCCCCTGGGCACGAGGCTCGACCTCGGCAGCCTCGAGCCCTCGCTGGCCGCGGCCCAGGCCGCAGCCGGCTTCCCTGTCCAGGTGCCCTCCGCGCTAGGCCAGCCCGACTTCGTCTTCTACAAGCCCTCGCCGGTGCCGCTGGTGTCGCTGGTCTACAGCCCGCGGCCCGACCTGCCGGCGGGCACCGATCCCGAGGTCGGCGCCCTGTTCATGGAGTTCCGCTCCTCGGCCGGCGGCCTCGACTTCATCGGCAAGCTGGTGGGGCCGGACACCAGGATCGAGCAGGTCACGGTGAATGGCGTGCCCGGCGTCTGGCTGGAGGGAGCGCCTCATGAGGTCTTCATCCAGCCCAGCCCGGGCGGCGGCAGCGTGGTCGCCGACAGGGTGCGCCTCGCCGGCAACACCCTGATCTGGTACCAGGACGGCGTGACCTACCGCCTGGAGGCGAAGGTGAGCAAGGCGCGGGCGCTGGAGATTGCGGGAACCGTGGGCTGAGAGGCGGTGTAGGCAGGGCATGAAGCTGCGCGCGCTCGTCCTGCTGGTGCTGGTCACGGGTTGCGGCGAGGCCGCGACCGCCCCTTCGCGGACCGCTGCCGAAATGGTCTACGTGGCCGGCTCCAGCGGAGCTACCCCAGGCGTGTTCGGGCTGGACTCCGCGACCGGCCGGATCGCGGTCGACATTCCCCTGGCCGTGCCGGCCCCAGATTGGAAGCGCCTCTACGCGGTCAACGGATCCAGCCTGCAGTACCTCGACCCGGCCGGCCACCTGCTGGCCGCCGTCGACCTGCCCAGCGGTTACGAGCTGCCCCAGACCACCTTCGACGGGCGCCCCGGGGGGCTCTCGCAGGACGGTCGTTGGCTGGTCCTCCAACAGTCCGGCGGCCCCTTGAAGTCCTCGTTCCTGCTCGTGGACACGAGCACGCGCGAGATCACGCACCGGGTGAACTTCGACGGCTGGTACGAGTTCGACGCCATCGACAACTCGGGCACCCGCCTGTACCTGATCCACCATTTCGCCGACCAGCCCGCCAGGTACGAGGTGGCGAAGTATTCCTTCCCGACCGGCGAGATGCAGTCGCCCATCATCGAGAAGACCGGGAAGCTGCGCGTCATGCAGGGCAACCGAGTCTCGACCCTGCCCGATCCCAGCGGGCACTGGCAGTACAGCCTGTACCGCGGGGGTCTCGACGGCGCCTTCATCCACGCGCTCAGCCTCGACATGGACTATGGGACCGCATGGTGTGTCGACCTGCCGGGCGGCGGGACGCCGGACCAGCAGCTGGCCTGGTCGATCACGATGTCGCCCGACGGGAAGCGCCTGTATGCGGTCAACCCCGTCCTCAACCGGGCCATCTGGTACAACATCGACGCCACCTCGCCGGGGCAGGCGCCGGTCCTGTTCCGCCAATCCACGCCCTCCGAGGCCACGGAGGGCTACGGCGTGGGGGCCTCTGCTCTCAGCCGGGACGTCAAGCGGCTGCTGGTGGCCGGCAGCACCGGCGTGCTGGTGCTGGACGCTGACCACCTGAACGTGGTCCAGCGCTGGACCGGCACCCCCGCTCTCCGGTCCCTGGCCTTCTCAGCTGACGGGGTGTCGGCCTACGGGCTCGACCCTTCCGGCCTGGTCCGAATCGATGCCCGCACCGGGCAGGCGGCCCGGTCGTTGGCCTCGCCGGTCAACCCGATCCTGATTCTCGGGGTGCGAACCAACTGAGCCGAAACTATTGACGTGGGCGGAACGCGCCGCTATCAATAGCGCGTTCCGCGGCCCCCTAGGGAGCCGCCAGGCGCTTCCAGAGGGGTTACATATGAGGTTCCACGGTCGAGTCTTGGCGCCGGCGACCGCGCTGTCGGCGATCGCACTGGTCTTTTCAGGAGCGCTGCCGGCCGGCGCCGCCAACGAAGCGGCGATGCAGGTCATGAGGGTGAAGGACGCGCGCGCGAGCACCACCGGCGGCAACCTCTCCTACCACGGCGGCACCGGTGACGTGGGGGTCGAAACCGCGCCCAAGGTCTTCCTCGTCTACTGGGGCTCGCAGTGGAACAACAACGACCCCTCGCGTGAGGCCGCCATCCAGCAGAATTTCTTCAGCGGCGTGGGCGGCAGCAGCTGGGCCAACAGCACCACCCAGTACTGCCAGGCAGTGGCCACCGGCACCGTCTTCTGCAACGGGGCAGGCACGCCCGCCGGCAATAACGCCGGAGAACTTGCCGGCTTCTGGTACGACAACGCGTCGGCGGCTCCCAGCAAGCCCAGGCAGGGCCAGCTGGCGGCCGAGGCAGTACGGGCCGCCGCCCACTTCGGCAACACCGCGGCCGGCTCCAACAACACCACCCAGTACGTCATCAACACCGCCACCGGCAACAACGCCAGCGGCTTCGGCACCCGCTACTGCGCGTGGCACAGCTCGACCTCTTCGAGCTACGGCAACATCGCCTACACCAACATGCCCTACATCACCGACGCCGGGGCGTCCTGCGGGGCTGACTTCAACGGCCTCGGTCCCAACGCAGGAATCACGATCGTGGGCGGGCACGAGTTCGCCGAGACGGTCACCGATCAGTACCCGAGCACCGGCTGGCTGGACTCGGGCGGGGCGGAGAACGGCGACAAGTGCGCCTGGATCAGCTCCGGCCAGGGGGCCGCGGCCAACGTCGCTTTGAGCACCGGGAGCTTCGCCGTGCAGTCGCTCTGGAGCAACGCCTTCAACAGCAACTCCGGCGGCTGCGTCCTCAGCTACCCGTAACCGACTGGAGGGCGCCGGCGACGGCGCCCTCCTCCGTGTAACGTTCGCGCGGCGATGGACGAGGTCTTCCTCGAGCGGATGACCTGGCCGGACGTCGAGGCCCGGATCGCGGGGGGCGCGCGTCGCGCCGTCATCTGCGCCGCCTCCTCCGAGCAGCACGGGCCCCAGCTGCCCGAGGCCACCGACGCCCTCATCGGCGCCGCCACCGCCGAACGCCTGGCCCGCCACCTGGGCGACGCCCTGGTGGCCCCCGTGATACGGCCCGGCTGCTCCGAGCACCACATGGCCTTCGCCGGCAGCCTCACGATCAGCGCGGACCTGCTGATGGACATCCTCGACGCCTACGTCGACGGGCTGCGCCGGCACGGCTTCGAGAGCTTCGTGGTGTTCTCCAGCCACGGGGGCAACTTCCCGGTCCTGGAGGAATGGAGCCGGACGCGGCCGAAGCCGGGCGCCGTGGTGGTCAGCGATCTCGAGGCCTTCAGCGAGGTCCTGCTGGGCGTGGCCCGCCGGCACGGCCGCGACGACGGAGAGCTGGTGCACGCGGAGTACTGCGAGACCTCGATCATGCTGGCCCTGCATCCCGAGCTGGTACACCCCGAGCGCTCGCTGCCCGGCTACATGGGTGAGCTGGAGCCGGAGCGCCTCTTCCGGGAGGGGATGCGCGGGATCTCGGCCAACGGCGTGCTCGGCAACCCGGTGGGCGCCGACGCCGCCGTCGGGGAGGAGCTTCTCGACGCCCTGGCGGCCTGGCTGGCCGGTCAGGTTCGGGCATCGACCGGCTGACGAAGCGGGCCTATACTCGAACGATCCTGCGGACGGAGAGGAGATAGCAGATGCCCATACGCAAGCTCGCTTTCCTACTGGCGCTGGGGATGGCCGTGGCGGCCTGCGGCAACGGCAGCAGCACCACCACCACCACCAACGGCACCAAGCACGGCGCCAATCTCAACGTGGCGATCGGGATCGACCCTGACACCCTCGACCCGGCGGCTCAGACCACCACCACCGCGTCGCAGATCGTCGATATGGTGGCGGAGCGGCTGTACACGATGGACGGCAACGGCGCGACCCAGCCGCAGCTGGCCAGCGACTTCCCGAAGACGTCGTCGGACGGCCTCACCTACACCATCCCGATCCGGACCGGCGTCAAGTTCTCGGACGGCACCGCCTTCAACGCGGCCGCGGCCAAGCAGGGCCTCGACCGGCTTCTCAACGCGGAGACCTTCAAGACACAGCCAGGCGTGCTCAGTGTCATCGACACCATCACGGCGACCGACGACAAGACCCTGACGATCAAGCTCAAGGCGCCGTTCGCGCCCTTCGTGGCCGCTTTGACGCAGACCAACGCGGCCATCCTCTCGCCCGCGTCACTGACCGTCCAGGGCAACACCCCGGCGCAGGTCAAGTGGCCGGTGGGCACCGGTCCCTACGTGATGAAGGAGCGCGTCAACGGCGACCACATCACCCTGACCGCCAACAAGGACTACTGGGGCTCGCAGAAGCCGAACTACGACACCCAGAACATCAAGATCGTGCCCGACGACCCCAGCCGCGAGGCGCTGATCCGCTCGGGCGGCGCCGACGTCATCATCTCGCCGCCGCTATCCGATCTCCCGGCGCTCGCCCAAGACTCCAGCCTCAAGGTTTTGAAGGCGCCCTCGGACCGCACCCTGCAGATCATCATCGACACCGTCGACACCAACCAGCCGCTGCTCCAGAAGCCGGAGGTCCGGCAGGCGCTCAACTACGCCATCAACAAGGACGAGATCATCAAGAACGTGATGTTCGGACAAGCCGTCGGGCTCGATGCGCCGATGTCGAAGACTCTGTTCGGCTACTGCCCGGTCGGCAATCCGTACACCTTCGATCCCAACAAGGCCAAGCAGATGCTGCAGGCCGCGGGCGCCTCCAACCTGACCGTCAAGCTCGGCTCGCCCACCGGCCGCTATCCGCAGGACATCAAGGTCGCGACCGCGGTCGCGTCCTACCTGCACGACGTCGGTGTCACCGTGCAGGGCCCGCAGACCTCGGACTGGCCGACCTACCTGGGCCACGTCAACGTGCCGCCCGCCCAGGCCGCGTTCGACATGCACTTCCTGGGCTGGGCGCCCGCCTACCTGGACGCCTCGCAGCAGTTCGAGCAGTTCCGTCCCGACCGCATCCCGCCCAAGGGCCTCGAGACCTCCTACTACAGCAACACCACGGTCACCGACCTGGTGATCAAGGCGGGCGCCGAGGTCGACCAGCAGAAGCGCAAGGACGAGTACTGCCAGGCCGCCAAGCAGGTCTGGACCGACGCGCCCTGGATCTTCCTCTACAACCAGAGCTTCCCGATCGTTTACAGCGCCAAGGTCACCGGCGTGGGCGCTTTCCCGAACGAGAAGTTCGACACCCGGTTCGCCGCACCGGCCTAGGCCGGTCCACTGACTGAGGACCCGGCGTGCTCACCTACGTAGCACGCCGGGTCCTGATCTCCATCCCGACCATCTTCGGGGTGGCGACGGTGATCTTCCTGCTCGTGCGCCTGCTGCCCGGAGATCCCGCGCGCACCATCGCCGGGGTGCTGGCGACCCCCGAGGACGTGGAGCGGATCCGCCACCAGTTCGGCTTCGACCAGCCGCTCTACGTCCAGTACGTGACCTACATGACGCACCTGCTCACCGGCAATCTCGGCGTCTCCA
>DATCNF010000242.1:0-2601 GCA_036565325.1 Candidatus Dormiibacterota bacterium
GCACTACCAGCCCTCCGCGGCAGTCACCAGCTGCGCGCACCTGTTGGTAGGCGAGGTCATGGAACGGCCGGGGGCCTACTACCCACGCTGCGGGCTGGGGACGGCCGCGGAGCGGATGGCCTGGGTGCAGCGGGTCAGCGAAGAGCGCCTGGCGGGGCTGCGCCGGCTGTCGGCCGAATATCGGGAGTGGTCGCGCAGCCGGATGGCCCCGCTCTGGGAGCTCAAGGGCCGCCTGCTGGAGGCGCGCCATCGCGGCGACGCGGCCGGCGCGCGTGGCGTCGCCCACGAGCTGGAGGCGCGCGCCGACGAGCTGCTCCTCAACGCGGAGGCCTTCGTGGACGCGCGAAGGCAGGAGTGCGAGGCGCTCGGCCTATCGCCGGAGCCGCTCAAGGACCTGATCCGGCTCGCGATCACCGACTGGGCCTGGGCCTCCGGCATGACCACCGGCTACCAGATCCCCGACGAGCTGCTGGCCCGGTTCCCGGAGCCGATCCGGCTCTTCTTCACCAGCTCTCGCGCCGTCACCGCTCCCCGCTGACGCCCGAGCACCGCCGACATGAGGAGTTGACGGCCGGCTCAGCGGTGCGCCGGGGCGCGGTCGACAGCCTCCCCTTCCTGGCCGGGACGCTGGCCTGGGGCGCCGCCTTCGGCGCGGCCGCCGTGCTCGCCGGCTTCGGCCAGGTGGCGGCGGTGGCGATGTCGGCGGTCTCTTTTTCGGGCACTGCACAGCTGGCGGTGGTGAAGATCCTGGCGCTGCCCCTGCTCTCGATCTTCGCGACCAGCCTGCTGCTGAGCCTGCGCTTCATCCCGATGACGCTGACGCTCAACCACCAGCTCGCCCTCCCCCGCTGGCGGCGCGTCCTGGTCCTGGCCACGGTAGTGGACGCCAGCTTCTTCCTCGCCGTGCGCCGGCGCAGCGAGGGCGGCCTGGCCTCCTACCTGCTCGGCTCCTGGATCGCGCAGTACGCGACCTGGAACACAGGCACCGTGCTCGGAGCGGCCCTGGGAAGTGTGGTGCCGGGCGGCTGGACGCACACGCTCGAGGGCTTCACGGCCGTGATCTTCGTGGTGCTGGCCGCGGAGGCCTGCACCAGCCGGCGCCTGGCCCTGGCGGCGGTGTCGGGAGCCGCCATCGGCCTCCTGCTCGACCGCTTTCTGCCGGTCGGGATCGCCATGGTGGGCGCGGCCCTGGTGGCGGGCCTGATCGCGATGCCCTGGCGCGCGCGATGAACAGCGCCTGGCTGGTGATCGCGGCGACCGCGGCCGGGGTGCTGCTGCCCAAGGTGCTGCCCGGCCTCCTGCTCCCGGACCGGGTGCCGGCGCCGATTGCGGCCTGGCTCGTCTATGTGCCGGCCGGGATGCTGGGCGCCTTCACCGCGATCACCGCTGCCGGCTACGTCGGGCCCTTCCCGCGGGCGCTGCCCGTCCTCGGCGCCCTCGCCCTGGCGGGCCTGGTCGCCCTGCTCAGCCGGCGCACCTTCCCGTCCCTGCTGGTGGGCTGGGCGGCGCTGGCCGTGCTCCACCTGGGTGGCCTGCTCTGACCGCGGGTCCCGACCGGATCCGCCTCAGCCGGCCGGCACTGGCCGGGATGGCGGCCAGCTTCGCGCTGATGGGCGCGACCGGTGCCGCCTACGGGCCGCTGCTGGGGCCGCTCAGCAGCCGGTTCCAGATCAGCCTGCCGGTTGCGGGCGCCATCCTGACCGCCAACTTCGCGGGGGCGCTGGTCGGCGTCCTGGCCTCGATGAAGGTCCTGGAGCGAGTCGCCGCGCGGCCCTTTGTGTCGGCGGCGCTGGGCGTGAGCGCGATCGGCTGCGCGGGCATCGCTCTGGCCCCCACCTGGCCGGCGACGCTGGCCTCGGCTTCGGTGCTGGGTCTGGGCTTCGGCTGCCTGGACATCGGTCTCAATTCGCTGGCGGCGCACAGCGAGAGCCGCCACCGCACTGCCGTCATCAACGCGCTCAACGGCGCCTATGGCCTGGGCGCGGTGGCCGGGCCGTTGGTGATCTCCAGCGCCGGCCGCCAGCACCTGTCGCTGGTATACGGCGCGACCGCGGTGCTCGCGATCGCGCTGGTGGCGGCCATCGCCGGGATGTCCGGCCGCCTGCCCCACGAGCCCGCGCCCGGGAGCTCGCGCCTGAGCGCGCTGGTGATCGTCTTCATGGCCGCCTTCGTCCTCTACGTCGGGCTGGAGGTCGGGATCGGCGGCTGGGCGCCCTCTTACCTGGAGGCGCTGGGCCACAGCGCCATCGCCGCGGGCGGGATCACGTCCGGGTTCTGGTTGGCGCTGGGGGTGGGTCGCCTGCTGATGACGCTGGTCCCCGCGCGGGTGCCGGAGGGGCTCATCGTCCTCACTGGCTCGGCGGTGGCCGCCGCGGCCATGCTGGGGGCCACCGTGGCCCCGTGGGCGCCGGTGGCGCTGGTCGTCGCGGGGCTGGCCATCGCGCCCATCTTCCCCACGGCCGTGGTCTGGCTGGCCCGCCGGCGCCCGCGCGACGCGCGCGCCACCAGCTGGCTGTTCCCCGCCACCATGGTGGGCGGGGCCGCCATCCCGGGCGGGATCGCGGTCCTCATCGGCCGCTTCGGCATCGGCCTGGCCCCGCT
>DATCNF010000243.1:0-2283 GCA_036565325.1 Candidatus Dormiibacterota bacterium
GTCACCAGGACCGGGTAGCGCTGGGCCCAGTCGGAAACCAGGCGGCCGTCCATCGGCTTGATCCAGCGCGCGTTGATGACGCCGCAGGAGATGCCCTCGGACTGCAGCCGCTCGGCGGCGGCCGCCGCCACCTCGACCATGCGGCCGACCGCCAAGAGGGCGGCATCCTCGCCGCGCCGGATCTCCTCCCAGCGGCCGACCGGGAGCGGCTCCACCGGCAGGTCCGGGGTGGCGGGAACGGTACCCCGGGGGAAGCGGATGGCGACCGGCCCATCCAGCCCCAACCCGGTCTCCAGCAGCGCGCAGAGCTCGGTGGCGTCCGCCGGCGCGCAGACGCGCAGGTTGGGGATCAGGCGCAGGTAGGAGAGGTCGAAGACGCCGTGGTGGGAGGAGCCGTCGGGCCCGGTCACGCCGGCGCGGTCGAGCACGAATACGACCGGCAGCTTGTGCAGGGCCACGTCCATGATCACCTGGTCGAAGGCGCGCTGCAGGAAGGTCGAATAGATGGCCACCACCGGGCGCAGGCCGGACATGGCGAGGCCGGCCGCGAAGGTCACCGCGTGCTGCTCGCAGATGCCGACGTCGAAGAAGCGGTCCGGGAACTCGCGGGCGAAGTTCAGAAGGCCGGTGGAGGACGCCATGGCGGCGGTGATCGCCACCAGGTCGGGGTGGCGCTGGGCGGAGGCGAACACGGCCTCGCCAAAGACGTCGCTCCAGGTCAGCTCGGTGCGCCGGGGGTGGCCGGTGAGGGGATCGAAGGCGCTCACGCCGTGCATGCGGTCGATCTCTTCTTCGACCGCGGGACCGTAGCCGCGCCCCTTCTCGGTGGCCACGTGCACCACCACCGGGCCCTTGTGCCGGCGGGCCCGGCGCAGCAGGTCCTCGATCGCCGGGCGATCGTGGCCGTCGACCGGCCCGGAGTACTTGATCCCCAGGCTGTCGAACATGGTCGCCGGCTGCAGCAGCTGCTTGAGCGACTCCTTGATGCGGCGGGCGGCCTCGTGCGCCGGCGGCAGGTCCTTGAGCCGCTGGTCGATCTCGTTCTTGAGCCGCTCGTAGCGGGGGTCCAGTCGGAGCTGGGCCAGGTGCTCGGCAACCCCGCCCACGGTGGGGGCGTAGGAGCGGCCGTTGTCGTTGAGGATGATGACCAGGTTCGGCGGCTTCAGGTGCGCGATCTGGTTGAGGGCTTCGTAGGCCATGCCGCCGGTCAGGGCTCCGTCCCCGATGACGGCCACCACGTCGCCGGGCTGGCCCTTGCGCAGGCGCGCCTCCGCGATGCCGAGGGCGTAGGAGAGGGAGGTGGAGGCGTGGCTGTTCTCGATCAGGTCGTGCTCGCTCTCGGCCCGGCTCGGGTACCCGGAGAGGCCGCCCTCCTGGCGCAGGCTCTCGAAGCCGCCGCGGCGGCCGGTGACCAGCTTGTGCACGTAGGCCTGGTGGCCGGTGTCCCAGACCAGGGCGTCGCGCGGGCTGTCGAAGACCCGGTGCAGCGCCAGCGTCAGCTCGACCACGCCCAGGTTGGGCGAAAGGTGGCCTCCGGTCTGGCTGATCGTCTCGACCAGGAAGACCCGGATCTCCTGCGCCAGGTCGTCGAGCTCTTGGGACGAGAGGTGGCGGAGGTCCGCCGGGGAATGAATGGACTCGAGCACTGCTGTACTTAGCCTAACGACGGCCCGCCGACATAAGTTCCGCAAGCTCGACCAGCAGGCGCGTGCCGCTGCCCAGCGGGCCGCGGGGAACGGTGGTGAGGTCGTCGTTGTCGTTCCAGGAGCTGGCCGCGATGTCGAGGTGGACCCAGGGCCGGTCCTCCACGAACTGCTGGATGAACATGCCGCCGGTGATGGTGCTGGCCTCGCCGTACTCGCTGTTCTTGAGGTCCGCCGTCTTGCTGGCCAGCAGGACGCGGTAGTCGGCATAGGCGGGCAGCCGCCAGACCCGGTCGCCGGCGCGATCGGCGGCTTTGGCGACCAGCCCCCACAGGGCCTCGTCGTTGGCGACCGCGGCGGTGGCCGCGTGGCCGATGGCGACCTTGGCGCCGCCGGTCAGGGTGGCCAGGTCGACCAGGTGGGTGGCGGCGTGGCGCAGCGCGTAGGTGATGGCGTCCGCCAGCACCAGCCGGCCCTCGGCGTCGGTGTTGACGACCTCCACGGTCTTGCCGTTGGCGCTGGTGACCACGTCGCCCGGCCGCTGCGCGTTGCCGCCGGGCATGTTCTCGGTGGCGGCCACCACGGCCATCACGTCGACCGGCGGGCGGCGGCCGGCGATCACGTCCATGGCGGCCAGGAC
>DATCNF010000244.1:0-7282 GCA_036565325.1 Candidatus Dormiibacterota bacterium
ATCCGCGAGTCCCGCGCCAGCCGGTACTGGTGCCTGATCGCCCCCGCCAGGTAGCTCACACTGCTGCGCGCGGTGGCGGCCTCATGCTTCACGTGCGGCAGCAGCGCGCTCGCCAAACGCTCCGCGCGGGCCGCCAGCATCCGCAGGCGAGGTCTACGAATGCTTAGCACGGCGCTATCATAAATGATCCCAGAGAGAGGGCAAGTAAACGATCCGTAAAGGCGATCTCCCCACACTCATAGAACGCCTGCTGGGTACGGTTCACCCGTCTCGTTTGCTGGTTGCCAGCGACTTCGACGGGACCCTGGCCGAGATCGTCCCCGAGCCCGACAGCGCGCGGGCCCTGCCCGCCGCGGTGACGGCGCTGCGGGAGCTGCGGGGCCTGGTGGGAACCGTGGCACTGATCAGCGGCCGCTCCACCGCCGATCTGCAGCGGCTGGTCGACGTTCAGGGCGTCCGGGTGCTGGGCGACTACGGCCAGCCCTCCGACCGGCGGCCCGATCCCGCGCTGGAACGCTTCCGGGCGGCCGCCGAGGCGGCGGTCGCGGGCATCCCCGGGGCGCGCGTGGAGGCCAAGCCGGGCGCGGTGGCGATCCATTTCCGAAGCCGCCCGGAACTGGGCCAGCACGTGCTCAGCGCGGTCACCCCGGCCGCCGCCCAGGCCGGGCTCGACGTCCGCCGCGGCCGCATGGTGATCGAGGTGCTGCCGCGGGACTGGGACAAGTCCCGGGCGCTGGCCGACCTGGTCACCAGCACCTCCGCCGCGGGCGCCGTCTTCCTGGGCGACGACTACGGGGACCGGGGCTGCTTCCAGTACCTCGCCGGCCTGGACCGGCCGCACCTGGCGGTGGGGGTGGCGAGCGAGGAGACGCCGGCCGAGGTCTTCGCCGCCTGCGACCTGGTGGTGGAGGGGCCGAGCGGCGCGGCCGAGTTCCTCAGCCGGCTGGCCGCGGCCGCTCGTGCACGAGGTCCCGCAGGTCCCTGACCTGTAGGGACAGCCAGCGCCCGATGTCGTGGGTCTGGACCTGGGCTCGCAGCGCCCGGGCCAGCGCGCGCCGGGCCGGCGGGGTGGCGCCGAGCGCCAGGTGGAGCGCCTCCGCCGTGGCGTCGACGTCGAAGGGATTGATGGTGACCGCCCACTCCCCGAGCTCCTCGTGGGCGCCCGCGTTCTCGGAGAGGACGAGCATTCCGTCCCTCCGGTTGAGCAGCATGCCCTCCTTGGCGACCAGGTTCATGCCGTCGTAGATGGGGTTGACGAGCAGGACGTCGAAATCCAGGTAGGCGGCCACGGCCCGGCGCAGGTTCTCGCCGAAGGCCAGGCGGACGGGCTCCCAGGCCGGGCTCCCGAGCTCGCGGTTGATGCGCTCGGCGGTGGCCTTCACCGCGGCCAGGTAGTCGCGGTAGACGGCGATGTCCTGCCGCGAGGGCTGCAGGAAGGCATAGAACTGGACGCGGCCCCGCCACTCCGGGTGCTCACGCAGCAGGCGCTCGTAGGCGAGGAAGCCGCGCACGATGTTCTTGGCCGGGTCGGTCCGGTCCACGCGCACGATCAGCTTCTCGGGCCGCCCCCGCTGCAGCTCGGCGACCTCCTGGCGCACGCCCGCGGTCTCCGCCAGGCGCTCCATCGCCGGCACGTCGACCGAGATCGGGTAGGCGCGCGCCCAGACCACGCGCCCTCGGTGGATCACGGCCCGCTCGCGGTGGTCGACGCGATACCCGAGCAGCTCCTCCACCGAGAGCAGGAAGTTGCGCACGTCGGAGTGGGTCTGGAAGCCGACCACGTCGTTGGCCAGGAGCCCGTTGAGGATGGCGTCGCGCATCTGCTGGGGCAGCACCTTCCAGTAGTGCGGGGTCGGCCACGGGATGTGGATGAACTGCTGCAGGGCGGCGTCGGGGACCAGCTCCCGGATGCGGGCGGGGGCCAGGTAGAGCTGGTAGTCCTGGGTCAGGAAGAGGGGGCGCCGCGGCAGCTTGCGGGCGACCTCGACCGCGCGCTCGGCAACGGCTCGATTGACGTGCACGTAACCGTCCTGCCAGGCGTCCCAGTAGCGGGCGTTGATGATCGGTTCCCGGCTCAGGTCCCAGAGGTAGTGCTGGACGAACCAGATCAAGGGGTTGGCGATCACGGAGTAGTACTTGCGATAGCGGTCGGGGTCGGTGGCGACGTAATGCAGTTGCAGCTTGCCGTCCGAACTCTCCAGCTCCACCGGGTGCCCGGCCGCGGCCAGCTCGCGCTCGGCGGCGGTGCGGGCGCAGGCGACCCAGGGGGCGCCGGTCGCCTCCGCCACCGTGAGCAGGGCGGTGACGACACCGCCGGCGCCCCGGCGCAGGCGGCCGCCGGGGCCGGGCTCGTAGGGGGCGCGGTTGCTGACCAGGACCGGGGACCAGGGCTCGAGGACGTCAGCCGTGTAGCGCCGGAGGGAAGTCGAGTTCAAAACCCTTGACAACGGTGCTAACAAAATCTACATTTCCGTTATCATGAATATCCACCGGCCAGCGTGGGCCTGCGCGACCCTGCGGGAGGGGCTGGTTGCTCAGTGAAGCTGTAGCGGAGATCCATCGTAAGAGCCACGAGCAGTGGGAGCGCGAGCAGCGCATCCTGGCCCGCCGATCTGAGATGCGCCAGCTCGACACCTGGCTCAACACGATCGAGGGCATGCTCGAGGAGGACGCGCGCACGGTGCCCGAGCCGCTGCTCAAGGAGATCGGTAGCTTCCTGCGCGACGTGGATCCCAAGCTGCACCGGGCGCTCCTCCGGAACCGAGCCCGCGAGGCGTCGCGGGTGCTGGACGTGCTCTTCGATGCCCAGGAGTATCTGCTCCCCCACTTCGCCGAGGTCGGCTAGGGGGCTCAGCCGAGCGCCGGCGCTCGAACGCTTGTAGGCCCCAGAAGCCCGCCGAGCGCCGGCGCTCGAACGGTTCCCTCAGCCCCTGGGGCCGCCGACGATCGTGAAGACGAGCAGCACGGCCAGCGTGTTCTGGCTGGCGTGCATCACGAAGGTGTTGAGCGTCGACCGCGTGTACTGGTAGACCGCCGCCGCGACCAGGCCGAACACGAAGAAGGTTGGAAAGAGCGCGGGGATCAGGTGCGCGCCCGCGAAGATGGCGGCGCTGATCACCGCCGCCGCCCACCAGGGCAGGCGCCCGCGCAGCCAGCCGAAGAGCGCCCCGCGGAAGAGCAGCTCCTCGGCCAGCGGAGCCAGCAGCGTCACCGTGGGAACCAGCACCGCCACCGCCAGCGGGTCCTTCGCGATTCGTACCAGGTCTTCGGCGTTGCTGCGCGGCCGGCCGAACAGCGGCGCCAGGATGACCAGGATCACCGTGCCCGCCGCCAGCGCGAGCAGCCAGGCCGCCCAGCCCAGCGCCAGGTGGCGGACGCCCGTGTAGCGCAAGCCGAGCCGGTCTCGGAGGCCGCTGGGTCCGCCGAAACAGGCCAGGAGAGTGGCCAGCAGCAGCACGTAGGCCTCGGCCAGGACGATCGCCTGCACGTCGCCCGGGTGCCCCCGCGCCCAGGCTCGGGCTGTGAGGCGCAGCACCAGAACCGTGCCCAGGCCAGCCGCGGTGGCACTCACCGGCCAGACCAGGAGCGCGATCAGAAGCCGTCGCCCGCTAACCTGCGTCGGGCTGTCCACGTACCTATATTTGCCGAGTGCAGGCGCTTGCCGGCCTCCTGCTGGTGAGCGTCTCGGTCGGGCTCTCCAACTTCGCGGGCGCGATTGGGATCGGGCTCTCGGGGGTCGACCGCCGGACCCGGCTCCGGGTGGGGATCGCCTTCGGCCTCTTCGAGGCGGGCATGCCGCTGATCGGCCTCCTCATCGGCGTCGCGCTGGCAGGCCGCCTGGGCAACGTCGGCCGCTACCTGGGCGCCGTGCTGCTGGTCGGCACCGGCATCTACACGATCTGGCAGGGGCGCAAAACCGAAGAGAAGGGCGAGCGCCACATCGCGATGGACAGCCGCAGCCTGGCGCTGACCGCGGTCGCGCTCTCGATCGACAACCTGGTGGTCGGCTTCGCGCTGGGCGTGTACAAGGTCAACATCGTGCTGGCGGCGGTCACCATGGGCGTGGTCTCGGTCGGCATGTCACTTGTCGGCCTGGAGCTGGGCAGCCGCCTGGGCGAGGCCATGGAGGGGCGCGCCGAGGAGGCGGGCGGGGCGGTCCTGATCCTGGTCGGCCTGGCGCTCGGGTTCGGCCTCTTCAAGTAGCGCCGTTACGCTAATCGCGATGCCCGAGCCGCCGCGCCTGGACCACGTGCTGGTGGCGGCGGAGCAGCGGGTCGCCACCGTCACCCTGAACCGGCCCGAGCAGCGCAACCCGCTGTCGGCGGCCATGATCGCCGACCTGCGGACGGCCCTGGCCTGGTGCCGCGAGGAGCCCGAGGTGCGCGTGGTGGTGCTGACCGGCGCCGGCGACAAGGCTTTCTGCGCGGGGGCCGACCTCGCCTCCTTCGACGCCGACGTCCCCGAGCTGGCCCGCCACCACGGGCGCCATGGGTTCGTGGACCTCTTCCTTCTGATGCAGGACCTCGGCAAGCCGCTGATCGGGCGCATAAACGGCCATGCGCTGGCCGGCGGCTTCGGGCTCGCCTGCGCCTGCGACCTGCTGGTCGCCGTCGAGTCCGCCGGCTTCGGAACGCCGGAGATCAACGTCGGGGTCTGGCCGGCCATGATCCAGGCGGTCCTGGCGCGCAACCTGCCCCGCAAGGTGGTGCTGGAGATGATCCTGCTCGGTGAGCGCTGGACAGCGGCCCAGCTCAAGGAGGTCGGGCTGCTCAACCGCGTGGTCGCCGACCACGCCGAGCTGGACCGAGTGACGGGCGAGCTGGCGGCCGCGCTGGCCAAGAAGTCGCCCGCCGTGCTCAGGCTCGGCCGCGACTCCTTCTACCGGCAGCAGGACATGGAGTTCCACGCCGCGCTGGAGTACCTGCAGGCGCAGCTCTCCCTGGTCACGCTCAGTGAGGACGCGCGCGAGGGCGTGCGCGCGTTCTTCGAGAAGCGCGAGCCGGAGTTCAAAGCGCGGTGAGCGACCGGCAGAAAGAGCTGCGGGCGAAGGCGCTCAAGGGGGGAACCCGGTACCTGCCCAAGCTGCGCGAGCAGAACAAGCTGACTGCGCGCGAGCGCCTGGACCTGCTCCTGGACGCGGGCAGCCTGGTCGAGGACGGGCTCTTCGCCAACGTGCTCGCCGACGACCTCCCGGCCGATGGCGTGGTCACCGGGCTGGGGCTGATCGGCGGCCGCCAGGTCGCGGTGATGGCCAACGACCCCACCGTCAAGGCCGGCTCCTGGGGCGCCCGCACGGTGGAGAAGATCGTCCGCATCCAGGAGACCGCGGCGCGCCTCCAGGTGCCGCTTTTCTACCTGGTCGACTCCGCGGGAGCCCGGATCACCGACCAGATCGACATGTTCCCCGGCCGCCGGCACGCCGGCCGCATCTTCTTCAACGAGGTGCGCCTCTCGGGGCGGGTGCCCCAGATCTGCCTGCTCTTCGGGCCCAGCGCGGCGGGCGGCGCCTACATCCCGGCCTTCTGCGACATCGTGATCATGGTCGAGGGCAACGCTTCCATGTACCTGGGCTCGCCGCGCATGGTCGAGGTGGTGGTGGGCGAGAAGGTCTCGCTGGAGGAGTTGGGCGGCGCGCGCATGCACTGCACGGTGAGCGGCTGCGGCGACGCGCTGGTGAAGGACGACGCGGAGGCGATCGAGTTCGCGAAGGCGTACTTCGAGTACATGCCGCAGAACCATCGGGGCCTGGTCACCCCTGCGGAGCCGCGGCCGCCCGGCGCGGGCGCCAAGCCGATCGAGGAGACGGTCCCGGCGGAGCCCAACCGCGGCTACGACATGCGCAAGGTGCTGGAGGCGCTGATCGATGAGGGGTCATGGCTGGAGATCAAGAAGCTGTTCGCCAAGGAGCTGCTCACGGGCTTCGCGCGGCTCGACGGGATGGCCGTCGGGATCCTGGCCAACCAGCCCATGCAGAAGGGCGGTGTGCTCTTCAACGACAGCGCCGACAAGGCGGCGCGCTTCATCTGGCTCTGCGACGCCTTCGGCATCCCGCTGCTGTTCCTCGCCGACGTACCTGGGTTCATGATCGGGACCGACGTCGAGCGCCGGGGCATCATCCGCCACGGCGCCAAGATGATCACCGCCGTCTCCGAGGCCACCGTGCCCAAGATCTCGGTGATCGTGCGCAAGGCGTACGGCGCCGGGCTCTACGCGATGGCGGGGCCCGCCTTCGACTCCGATGCCACCATCGCGCTGCCCTCGGCGCAGATCGCGGTCATGGGTCCGGAGCCCGCTGTCAACGCGGTCTTCTTCAACAAGCTGGCCGAGCTGCCCGAGGACCAGCGCGCGGCGCGCCGCAAGGAGCTGGAGGACGAGTACCGCGAGGACGTGGACCTCTACAAGTTGGCCGCCAACCTGATCGTCGACGACGTGGTCGAACCGGAGCGTCTCCGCGAGCAGCTGAGCCTTCGCTTCCGCGCCTATGCGAGCCGCTGGGAGCCGCGGCTCGACCGCAAGCACGGGGTGCCGCCGGTCTGACCGACCCCGCCGCCCTCGAGGCCCTCGACACCGAGGGCAAGCCGGTGCGCCTCGCCGACCTGGCGCGCACACGCCCACTGGTCCTCGCCTTACTGCGCCACTTCGGTTGAACTCACTGTCGCGAGACGACCGCGCAGTTGCGCGGCAGGCTGGAGGAGATCAAAGCGGCCGGGGCCGAGCTGGTGCTGGTCGGCAACGGGAGCCCGCGCCAGGCCGCCGGCTACCGGCGCCTGTACGCGCCCGACTGCACGGTCCTGACCGATCCCTCGCTGCAGGCCTATCGTGCGCTCGGGCTGAAGCGCGGGGCCATGGCGACCATGGGCCCCACGACCTGGATGCGGGCGGCCAGGTCGCTGGCCGGCGGCCACGTCCAGGGCGAGCTGGCAGGGGATGCCTGGCAGCAGGGTGGGCTGTTCGTGATGGCCGCCGGCGGCCGCCTGGTTTTCGAGCAGCGCAACCGCGACGCTGCCACGCGGCCCGACATCGAGGGCGCCCTGCGGGCGCTGCGCAAGGTCGGGCCGGGCTAACTCTTGATGTAGCGCTCGATCACGTCGGCTGCCCGGGCATCGCCCGGCTGGCTGCGCTCGCGCAGGCGGTTCGCCACCCGCTGCTTGACCTCGGGCGTGGAGGCGGGGCCGGCCTTGAACTTGACGTGCCGGCGCAGCTCGCGCAGGCGCATGGTCGCCAGCCGCTTCAGGCGCGGACCATAGAAGTCGCCGAACTGCATCGGCTCGTAAGTCGCGTC
>DATCNF010000245.1:0-7237 GCA_036565325.1 Candidatus Dormiibacterota bacterium
GGTGCGAATCCTCGACCACCATCCCGCGCGCCAGCGCCTGCGGATCCGCCAGCGCCTCGTCGACCCGGTTGACGGGCGCGCAGGGCACGCCCGCCTCCTCCAGCCTCGCCACCCAGTGCGCGGTCGGGTCGCGGCGCAGGCGCGCGGCCACCAGCTCCAGGACCTCATCCTTGTGCTGCGCGCGGCCGGCGACGGTGTCGAAGCGCTCCTCCTCCAGCTCCGGCACCTCGAGCGCGGCCCGCGCCCGCCGCCACATGGGGTCGTTGCCCACGAAGAAGCTGACCCAGCCGTCGGCGGTCTCGAAGTTCTGGGTCGGGACCAGCACCGGGTGCCCGCCGCCGGCCACCGGCCGGGGCACGTCGCCGGCGTTGAGGGCGTAGCCCGCCAGGTAGGTGAGCATGGAGAGCTGGACGTCGAGCAGGCCGACGTCCAGGTGCCTCCCGCGGCCGGTCCGCGCACGCTCCAGCAGTGCCGCCAGCACCGCCACCACCGCGCTCAAGCCGCCGGTGTGGTCGGCGTAGGCGATCCCCGGGCGCACCGGCGGGTCGGCGGTCAGGCTCTGGATCCCGGCCAGCGCCTGGATCGTGTAGTCGTAGCCGGGCCGCCCGGCGTAGGGCCCGTCCTCGCCGAAGCCGGTGATCGAGCAGGTCACGAGGCGCGGGTTGCGGGCGGCCAGGGCCTGGTGGTCGAGACCCAGCTTGCGCATCACCCCGGGGCGGAAGTTGTCGACCATCACGTCCGCCCACTCGGCCAGCCGGTACATCCGCTCCCGGTCGTCGGCGTCGCCCAGGCGCAGCGCGACGCTGCGCTTGCCCCAGTTGAGGCTGAGGTAGTAGAGCGACTCGCCGCCCTGGAAATGGGGCGGCATCGAGCGCGCCTCGTCCGGATGCTCGGGGTCCTCGATGCGCACCACGTCGGCGCCCAGGTCGGCCATGACCAGCGTGCAGTAAGGGCCGGCCAGGAAGTGAGTTAGGTCGAGGACGCGGATGCCGTCGAGCACAGGTCCCTCATCGATTGCACCATCGCGTCGAGCGCGGTCCCGGTCGGATAGACCGCCGCGGCGCCGATCTCCTTGAGGCGCTCCACGTCCGAAGCCGGGATGGTGCCGCCCACCACCACCAGCACGTCTTCGGCGCCTGCCGCCCGCAGCGCCTCCAGCGTCTTGCGCGTCAGCGAGACGTGCGCCCCGGAGAGGATTGAAAGGCCCACCACCTGCACGTCCTCCTGGATGGCGGCGGCCGCGATCTCCGCCGGGCGCTGCCTGATGCCCGTGTAGATGACCTCGAAGCCGGCGTCGCGCAAGGCCCGCGCCACCACCTTGGCGCCGCGGTCGTGGCCGTCGAGGCCGGGCTTGGCGACCAGCACGCGGGGCGCCACCTTCAGAAGACCACCGGTTGCTGAAATTCGCCCCAGGCGTCACGCAGCACATCGGAGATCTCGCCCAGGGTGCAGTAGGCCTTGACGGCCTCCACCAGCACCGGCATCAGGTTCTGGTCGCCGCGCGCGCTGGCGCCCACCTCGCGCAGCAGCCGCGCCGCCTCGCGCGCCTCGCGTTCGCGCCGAACCGAAGCCAGGCGCTCCAGCTGCCGGGAGCGGTCCGCGGTGGCCATCTCGTACCCGGCCACCTCGGGCGGCGGCGCACCGTCGGCGAAGCGGTTGACGCCGACCACCACGCGCTCACCCGACTCCAGGTCGCGCTGCTCGCGATACGCCTGGTCGGCGATCAGCCGCTGGATGTAGCCGTCCTCGATGGCCTTGACCATCCCGCCGTGGCGCTCGAGGTCGGCCATGATCTCGACCAGCCGGCTCTCCATGCGGTCCGTCATCGCCTCCACGAAGTAGCTGCCGCCAAGCGGGTCGGTGACGCCGTTGAGGCCGGTCTCGTAGGCCAGCACCTGCTGGGTGCGCAGAGCCAGGGTGGTCGAAGCCTCGGTCGGCAATGCGAAGGGCTCGTCCCAGGCTGCGGTGAACATCGACTGCACGCCGCCCAGCACCGAGGCCAGTGCCTCGTAGGCCACGCGCACGATGTTGTTGTGCGCCTGCGGCGCATACAGCGAGGCACCTCCGCACACGCAGCCGACCCGGAACATGCAGGAGCGGTCGTCGGCCGCGCCGTAGCGCTCGCGCACGATCCGCGCCCAGCGCCGGCGGCCGGCGCGGTACTTGGCGACCTCCTCGAAGAAGTCCCCGTGCGTGTAGAAGAAGAACGAGACCTGGGGCGCGAAGCGGTCGATCGTAATCCGGCCCCGCGCCACCACCTCGTCGCAGTAGGTGACCGCGTCCTGGAGCGTGAAGGCCATCTCCTGCGCGGCGGTGGCGCCGGCGTCGCGGAAGTGGGCACCCGCCACCGAGATGGCGTTGAAGCGGGGCACCTGGTCGGCGCAGAACTCGATGGTGTCGCCGATCAGCCGCAGCGAGGGGCGGGGCGGCCAGATCCAGGTCCCCCGGGAGGCGTACTCCTTGAGGATGTCGTTCTGGATGGTGCCCCGCAGCGCGCCTCGCGCCACGCCCTGCTTCTCGCCCACCGCCACGTAGAAGGCGAGCAGGATGGCCGCCGTGCCGTTGATCGTGAACGAGGTGCTGATGCCGTCGAGGGGGATGCCGTCGAAGAGGATCTCGGCGTCGCGCAGGCTGTCCAGCGCCACGCCCACCCGCCCGACCTCCTCCTCCGCGTCGGGATGGTCGGAGTCGTAGCCGCACTGGGTGGGCAGGTCGAGGGCCACTGAGAGCCCGGTGCCGCCCTGTTCGAGCAGGTAGCGGTAGCGCGCGTTGGTCTGCTCCGGGGTGCCGAACCCGCTGTACTGCCGGAAAGTCCAGAGCCGGTCCCGGTAGCCACCCGCGAAGTTGCCGCGGGTGAAGGGAAAGGCGCCCGGGTCGGCGAGGTCGCGCTGGTAGTCGCCGGCCCCGTCGGCCGGCCCGTAGAACGGCTTCACCGCCATCACCGCTATGTTGCTCCCGATGCCTGACGTCAGGATCGAACGGGAGGGAGCCGTGGCCATCCTCACCATCGACCGGCCCCACGCCCGCAACGCGATCGGGCTGGCCACCATGGACGAGCTCGACGCCGCCTTCGCCGGCCTGGCCGAGGGCGACGCCAGGTGCGCGGTGCTGACCGGCGCCGGTGACCGCGCCTTCGTGGCCGGCGGCGACCTCCGGGAGCTGGAGTCGGTCAAGAGTGAGGACTTCGCGTTGGACATGGCGGTGCGCATGCGCCGCACCCTGGACCGGATCGCGGGCCTGCCGATCCCGGTGATCTGCGCGCTCAACGGCGCGGCCATCGGCGGCGGCGCCGAGGTGGCCGTCGCCTGCGATTACCGGGTGGCCGCCCATGACGCGCGGATCGGATTCACCCAGGTGCTGCTGGGCGTGCTGCCGGCCTGGGGCGGGATCGAGCGCCTCTGCGCGCTGGTCGGGCGCGGGCGCGCCCTCTACCTGCTGACCACCGGCACCGTGCTCACCGGCCGGGAGGCGGCCGAGATCGGGCTGGTCGAGGAATCGGTGCCGCGCGACCGCTTCGAGGCGCGCTGGCGAGAGCTGGCCGAGCACGTCGCACGGGCGCCGCGACAGGCGCTGGAGGGCATCAAGCGCGCGGTGGACGCGACGCTGCCCGGCAGCCACCCGGGCCTCGAGGCAGGCGCCGTCCGCGACTTTGCCCGGGCCTGGGCCGACCCGGTCCACTGGGAGATGGCGGCCGAGCTGGAGCGCCAGCGCCGGGAGCGGTCGAAGAACCCATAATCAGCTGATGAGCCGAAGAATTCGCGGACTCCTAAGCGGTATCGCGGTGGCTTCGGTGCTGGTCGCCTGCGGCGGCGCCAGCAACGGCACCACCACCACCACCGGCGCGGACATCATCGTGGGCGCGCCTCTCTCACTCACCGGCAGCTCCTCCAAGGAAGGCGCCCTCGCCAAGCAGGGCTACGACATGTGGCTCACCTGGATCAACCAGCAGGGCGGCATCAACGTCAAGAACGTCAAGCACAAGGTCCAGATCAAGTACGCCGACGACCAGAGCAAGCCCGACATCTCGGCGCAGCTGACGCAGTCGCTGATCACCGACCAGAAGGTCCAGTTCCTGCTCGGGCCCTACGGCTCCGGACCCACCGCCAGTGACGCGGTCATCGCCGAGAAGAACGGCATCCCGATGGTGGAGGGCAACGGCGCCGCCCAGGCCATCTTCAGCAAGGGCTACAAGTACACGTTCGGCGTGCTCTCGCCCGCCAACAAGTACCTGCAGGGCGTGCTCGACCTGGCCGCCACGCTGAGCCCCAAGCCGAGCACGATCGCCATGCTGGCGGCCGACGACAGCTTCTCGCAGGAGGTGGCGGCGGCGGTCAACGACTACGCGCCCACCAAGGGCTTCACCGTCGTCTTCTCAGGCTCCGGGCAGGGCGCTCCCGGCAAGTACCCCAACGGCTCCACGGACGTGTCCGGGATCATGGCGGCAGCCAAGTCCAAGAACCCGGACATCCTGCTCAACTCGGGCCACCTGGCCGAGGCCATCGCCATCAACAAGGCGGCCAAGGACCTGCAGCTCAACGCCAAGCTCTTCGCCTACTCGGTCGGTCCCTCGACGCCCGACTTCATCGCCGCCCTGGGCAAAGACGCCAACTACGTGATGGACGGGTCGCAGTGGACGCCACAGGTCAAGTACAAGCCGTCCTTCTACCTCTCGGTGGCCGACTATGTGGCGGCGTACAAGTCGCAGTTCAACGTCACGGACGACCCCGACTACCACGTCGCCGAGTCGACCGCGGCCTGCCTGGCGCTCCAGAAGGCGATCGAGAACGCCGGCACCGTGACCAACCCCGACAAGGTGCGCGACGCGCTGGTCGCGCTGGACGTGACGACCTTCTTCGGCCAGATCAAGTTCGACAGCCGCGGCGTCAACGTGACCAAGCCGATGGTCGTGGAGCAGATCCAGACCGACGGCAAGCACCACACCGTTTACCCGTCCGACGTCGCCGACAAGCAGGCGCAGTACCCGACCCCGCCGTGGGGCCAGCGCTAACCAGGACCCGCCAGGAGGCCCCGCGGGGCCTCCTTTTTCTTCGGGGGTGATCGCCTCATGACGCTGTTCATCCAGCAGGTCGTGCTGGGCTTGATGCTGGGCGGGGTCTACGTGGCGGTGGCGATCGGCTTCTCCCTGGTGTGGGGGATCCTCAACATCGTCAACCTCGCGCACGGCGCGCTGGTGGTGGTCGGCATGTACACCACCTGGTACCTCTTCAGCCATTTCGGAGTCGACCCCTTCCTGTCGCTGCCGGTCGCCGCGGCGGCGCTGTTCGTGATCGGCTACGTGCTCCAGCGCGGCGTCATCAACCGCGTCATCCGGGCGCCGCTCTTCTTCACCCTGCTCCTCACCTTCGGCATCAACCTGGTGCTGATCAACCTCTTCCTGGTCTGGTTCAAGGCCGACTTCCGCTCGGTGACCACCTCCTACAGCGGCACCGGGCTCTCGATCGCCGGCATCACCATCCCCTACATCCGGCTGGCGGCGCTGGTGATCGCGCTGCTGCTGGCGGGCGCGGTCGGGATCTTCCTGAATCGCACGCGGACGGGCTTCGCGATCCAGGCGGTGGGCGCCGACAAGGACGCCGCCCAGCTGGTCGGCATCGACCTCCGCCACGTGTACGCGCTCACCTTCGCCGTCGGGGCCGCCTGCGCCGGAGTCGCGGGGGGGCTCCTGAGCACGATCCAGGCCATCAGCCCGACCGCCGGCGAGCCCTACACGCTGCAGGCCTTCGTGGTCGTGATCCTGGGCGGCCTGGGGAGGGTCTCGGCCACGGTCGTCGGAGGGCTGCTGTTCGGCCTCATCGAAGTCCTGGCCCAGAGCCAGGTGCCGGGGCTGGGCGCCGGCTGGTCGAACGCGATCGCCTTCGCGATCCTGGTGCTGGTGCTGGTTCTGCGGCCCCAGGGCCTGATGGGCCGGCTGGCCTAGATGGCAGACACGGAGGCCCCGCAGGCCGCCTTCTCGACGCGGCCCTCGCGCGCGGGCCGCCGCCTGCGACGCGTCATCCTGGTCGGGTTCCTGGCGGCGGCGGCGATCGTGGCGGTGCTGCCTCTCACCCTCACCCAGCAGGCGGCGGACGCCAACCTCGACCCCACCACGCTGGGCATCGACTTCGCGATCAACAAGTCGATCATCCGGGCCGAGACCACGATCGCCATGTTCATCGCGCTGGCGGCGGCCTGGAACCTGATCGGCGGACTCACCGGCTACGCGGCCTTCGGCAACGTCGCCTTCTTCGGCCTGGGCGCCTACACGGTCGGCTTCCTGACCGACAAGCAGCACCTCAACTTCGCGCTGGCGCTGCCGCTGGCGCCGCTGGTGGCGGCGGTCTTCGCGGGCCTGATCGGGCTACCGCTGCTCCGCCTGCGCGGCCACTACTTCGCAATCGCCACCCTGGGCACCGGGGTCGCGGTCGGGGAGGTGATCAAGAACATCGACGCCTTCGGTGGTGGGACCGGCCTCTTTCCGCCCATCTTCCGGCACGCCGACGCGCTCTTCTTCTACCTGATGGCGGGCACCGCGGCGCTGGCTGTGCTCACCACCTGGCTGGTCCTGCGCAGCCGCTTCGGCTACGGCCTGATTGCGATCCGCGAGAACGAGGAGGCGGCCTCGGTGCTGGGCGTCAACACCGTCGCCTACAAGGTGGCCGCGTTCACGCTGGCGGCCGCCCTCACCGGGCTGGCCGGCGGCGTCTTCGCGCAATGGAGCAGCTTCATCGACCAGGAGAGCGTGTTTCCGATTCAGTACAACGTCCAGATGATCCTGATGGCGATCATCGGCGGCGCCGGCACCCTGTTCGGCCCCGTGGCCGGCGCCATCGTGCTGGAGTGGCTGATCCTCACCCTGGCGGGCGGCGGCACCAGCGCCGTCTATGCGCAGATCGGCCTCGGCGTGCTGCTGGCCGTGACCGTCATCTTCGTCCCGCGCGGGGTGGTCGACTTCTTCGGCGGGTCGAGCAAGCTGTCGCTGGCCTACCTGCGCCGGTCCCTGCGCGAGACCTCGGTCTGACCTTGGCCCCGCTCCTGGAGCTGAACGGCGTCAGCAAACGGTTCGGGGGCGTGGCGGCGCTCACCGACGTGTCGTTCCAGGTCCCGGGCGGCGAGATCCTGGGCCTGATCGGCCCCAACGGCGCGGGCAAGACCACCCTCCTCAACTGCATCAGCGGCGTCCACCACCTGGACGCCGGCTCGATCAGCTTCGACGGCGGGCGCATCAGCGGCCTGTCCC
>DATCNF010000246.1:0-14686 GCA_036565325.1 Candidatus Dormiibacterota bacterium
GGTCAGCACTCGCTTCACCCGGTAGCCGTCGTCGGCCACGTACAGGTCGGGCGGCTCCAGCCGCCGGCCGTTGAGGCCGCGGTCGATCTCGAGGGCCCTGCAGACCAGGCCGGGCCCTGAGCAGCGCCCGACCCCCGGCCCCGGCTCCAGTGCCCGCACCAGCACCGCCTGCGGCTCGCCCTCCGGGCGGGTCACGAAGTTGAGGCAGTTGTGCATCCCGTAGACCAGGTAGACGTAGGCGTGGCCCGGCGGCCCGAACATGGTCCGGGTCCGGGGCGTGAGGCCATGGGCGGAGTGGGCGGCCAGGTCGTCCGGGCCGCAGTAGGCCTCGACCTCTACCAGCCGCCCGGTCAGGCGCCTGCCGCCGACCTCGCGCACCACCAGCTTCCCCAGCAGGTCGCGCGCCACCTCCAGGGTGTCGCGCTCGAACCAGCTGGGCGGTAGGACGCTAAGCGCGGCTGCGGCCACTCTCGCGATGGTGCTTGCGCTTGTCCCGGTAGAGGCGGGCGTCGGCCTTCCTCAGCAGCGCCGCGCGGTCCATGCCGGGCGTCCAGGCCGCGATGCCGGCCGAGACCCGCAGGTCGTCGGCGGCCAGCAGCGCGTCCACCCGATGCAGGACCTCGACCGCCTGCTCGACCGTGGTCTCGGGCATCGCGAGCCCGAACTCGTCGCCGCCCAGGCGGGCACTGGTGTCGCTGGCCCGGACCGCGCCCTGGAGGGCGGCGCCCACGGCGTTGATGGCCTCGTCCCCCGCCTGGTGGCCCTGCAGGTCATTGATCTCCTTGAGGCCGTCGAGGTCGACCAGCATCAGCGTCAAGGGCCGCCTGTGGCGGCGCGCCGCCGCGACCGCGCGCTCCAGGGCGCGCTCGAACTCCTTGCGGTTGGCGAGGCCGGTCATGAAGTCGGTGCGCGTCTCGCGCCGGTGCTGCTCGGACCGCGCCAGCGCGGCCCCGTAATGGTCCGCCACCGCGTCCAGGAACGCGGTTTCGGAGTCGCCGAACTCGCGCAGCTCCCGGGTTCCCACGACCAGTACGCCCACCAACCGGGACCGGGCCTGGAGTCGCACCGCCATCGCCGATTGGAGGAGGGGGCGGCCGTCGGATCCCAGCCCGGCGCCGGCGATGGCCGAGCGGGTGCGAGCCGCGCGCTCGACGAGCTGGAAGGGCTCCAGCGCCGCCGCCCGCAGCCGTCGGTCCTCGTCCCAGCGCAGGCCGTGGGTGTAGGCCAGTGCGACCTCGGCCGGATCGTCGGAGTGCAACCAGAGGGCGCCCGCTTCGGCCCCGGTGGCCTTGACGATGGCCGCCAGCCCGGCCTGGGCCACCTCGCTCAGCTCGACGGGCCGGTTGACGGCGGCGGCCACGGCCACCATCGCCTCCATCATGTGGCGCTGGTTGCGGCTGCGCTCGTGCATGGCGTCCATGTAGCCGCGGGCCAGCTGGACCACCATCGCCGTCTCCACCCGCTCCAGGCGCTGGACACCGACCAGGACGGCGTGCTCGCCGGCGTCCTCGCGGCGGGCGGTCCGCTCGAAGGCGCGGGCGACCAGCTGGCGCAGGATCGCGACCGCCTCCAGCAAGGAGTCGAGGGCCAAGCCCGCATCAGACCGGCTGCGGCCCATCTGGCGGATCACCGGCCCCGCCCGGGAGACCAGGTCACGGTCGCGCAGCCCCTGGAGCATGAGCCCGATGGCGCCGGCGACCATGGCGGAGGGGCTTTCGCCCGCGCTTTCCAGCGAACGGGCGTAGTCCGGGACGCGCGCGGCGATCTCGTCCACCGCGTCCGCGACGAGGCGGTCGAGGTCGACCGCCAGCTCACCCGTAACCCGCTCAACCATCTGCACGGACTTAGACAACAGTCCAAAATCTAGAACGGACGCACGGGCGAGTTTCCGGCGCGGCCGAATTCAGAAGCGAATCCCAGACGGAGGGCGAGCCGAGATGGCAACTGCGACCAAGACGACCACGGGGCGGGTCGAGGAGATCCTCGGCGGCGATCCCGAGGGCCTGCTCAGCCACCGTTGCCAGACGGTCCTCGCCGACCAGCTGCACCTCCCCGGTCCCGACTTCGTCGAGCGCATCTGGTCGCTCAGCGACCGGCCCACCCGGGTCCTGCGGAGCCTGGAGACGCTGCTCGACCACGGCCGCCTGGCGGGGACCGGGTACATGTCGATCCTGCCCGTCGACCAGGGCATCGAGCATTCTGCCGGCGCCAGCTTCGCGCCCAACCCGGCCTACTTCGACGGCGAGAACGTCGTCAAGCTGGCGATCGAGGGGGACTGCAACGCGGTCGCCTCCACCTTCGGGGTGCTCGGCTCGGTGGCGCGCCGCTACGCGCACAAGATCCCCTTCATCTGCAAGCTCAACCACAACCAGCTGCTGACCTACCCCAACGAGTACGACCAGATCACGTTCGGGACCGTGCGCGAGGCCTGGCAGCTGGGCGCCGTGGCGGTGGGCGCCACCATCTACTTCGGCTCCGAGCAGTCGAGCCGGCAGCTGGTGGAGATCGCGCGCCTCTTCCACGAGGCGCACGAGCTGGGCATGGCGACCGTGCTCTGGTGCTACCTCCGCAATCCCGCCTTCACCGTGGATGGGGTGAACTACGAGGTCTCCGCCGACCTCACCTCCCAGGCCAACCACCTGGGGGTCACGATCGAGGCCGACATCATCAAGCAGAAGATGCCGGAGAACAACGGGGGCTTCAACGCGGTCAAGTTCGGCAAGACCTCGAAGCTGGTCTACGACAAGCTGACCACCAATCACCCCATCGACCTCACCCGCTATCAGGTCGTCAACTGCTACATGGGGCGCGCCGGGCTCATCAACTCTGGCGGCGCCTCCTCGGGCGAGGCCGACCTAAAGGACGCCGTGCGCATGGCGGTCATCAACAAGCGGGCCGGCGGGATGGGGCTGATCTCGGGTCGCAAGGCGTTCCAGCGGCCGATGAAGGAGGGGGTCGACCTCCTGCACGCGATCCAGGACGTCTACCTCGACAAGCGCATAACGGTCGCCTGAGCGCGCCGGGTAGCCCCACGTCCCCCTCCGCCGGCTGCGCCGGCACCTCCCCGCCAAGCGGGGAGGAGTTCCTGTGAGGCTCGCCTTCCTCGGTAGCGGGGCCGCGTTCTCGCAGGAGCGGTACAACGGCGCGGTGGTCGTGGACGGGCGGATCCTCCTCGACGGCGGCGCCCCGCTGCTGCCCCACATGCACCGCCTGGGCATCGACCCCGGCGCCGTCCAGCTCGCGTTCCTGACGCACTTCCACGGCGACCACATCCTGGGCCTGCCCCCCTTCGTGCTCCACCATGCGCTGGGCTCAGAGACCCCGCTTACGGTGGTGGGCCCGACCGGCGTGGAGGAGGTGCTGGAAAAGCTCTTCAAGCTGGCCTGGGGCCCGGAGTGGGAGACCGAGTTCCGGCCCCGCTTCGGGCTGCGCTACCTGGAGGCGGAAGCGGCGGGCGAGGTCGATGGCGTCGAGTACGAGTCGGTCAAGCTCGACCACGGCACCATGGGCTGCACCGGCTATCGCCTGCACCTCGGGGATCGGGTCCTGGCGTACGCCGGGGATACCGAGATGACCCCCCCGCTGGAACGCCTGGTGGCCGGCGCCGACCTCGTGATCACGGAGGCGACCGGCCCCGGCCGGCCCCATTCCCACACCAGCTGGGAGGACGCCCAGGCCCTGGCCGCGCGCCACCCCGGGACGCGCTTTTTCTTCAACCACGTGTACGCCGGGGAGCTCACCGGCGCAGTGAGCGATCTTGAAATCGTTGATGTCTAGAGATTTGATAAAACGATTGACAGGTGCCGGAGACTCGGCCCAAAATCGGACCGCGGCACGGAGACCATTAGCGGAGGTGAGCGTTCTTGACGGACGAACGCACGGGGGACGCCGACGAGAAGACGGTTCGCGACGGGTTCGAGGACCTGGCTCGTTCGCTGCACGTGAGCTATCTCAATCGTTGGGGCCGGCATGACCCGGCCGGGCTCGAGCGCCAGGCCGAGACCAGGACCGAGCAGCCCGCCGCCGCCGGAGGCGGGACCACCGCCGCCTAGCAGCTCTGGCCGCCGCGTGGGGGCGGCCGTGGTGGCGGGGGCGGCCGGAGTGCTCGCCTGCGCTGCGCTTTTCTTCCTGGGGGCGCTGGTCTACCAGCGCCTGGGTGGCGATTCCGTGATCGTCCTGCTGGGGGTTGCGCTTGTCTTCGGCGGCTCCGGGTTGTACGCGGGCTGGCTGGCCGGGACCATGGCTTTCTCGGCGGTCCGCGGCGACGAAGCCGCGTGAAGGCGCCGCGCGACCTCGGCTCCGACCGCCCGCTGCTGGACAAGCTGGGCGTCAAGCCCGGGCTGCGGGTGTCGCTCCTCGGCGTGGGTGAGGACTGGTTCCGGGAGCTGCTGGCCGAGCGCACCGACGACGTCCACGACGTCCCCGCCGAGGGCAGCGACCTGGTCTTCCTGATGGCCGAGGCGCCCGCCGACCTGGACCGCCTGAGGGCGCTGCGGCGGGTCATCAAGGAGGACGGCGCGGTCTGGGTGCTGCGCCGCAAGGGGGCCGGGCGGGCGCTGAACGAGGTCGACGTCATCGACGCCGCCAGGGCGGCCGGACTGGTCGACAACAAGATCGCGTCTTTCTCCGATGAGCTGGGGGCGATGCGCCTGGTGGTCAGGATCGTGGACCGCACCCGCCCCTAGCCAAGTACGAAAATCGACTGGCCCCGGCAGCCTGTGGCTTGATCGTGGGGAAGATTTCTGCATCGCGACGGAGGAGTTAGATAGATGAGACGAGCCGCGGTCGCCATTCTCCTGTGCCTGTTCGCCACCGCCTGCGGTGGCGGGACCGGCGGCACCACCACCACCGGCAGCGAAGGCACGCCCAAGGCCGGGGGCACCCTGACCTTCGCGCTGGAGTCGGAGCTGCGCACGCTGGACCCGGTGGTCTCGACCCAGCTGGTGGAGCGCACGGTCTTCTACCAGATGTACGAGTCCCTGGTCACCATCGACGACAAGCTCAACATCAAGCCCGGGCTGGCCACCGCCTGGGTCCCCTCCTCGGACGGCCTCACCTACACCTTCACGCTGCGCAAGGGCGTCAAGTTCCACGACGGCACCGACTTCGACGCCACCGCCGCCAAGTTCAACTTCGACCGCATCCAGAAGGCGGCCAGCTCACCCCGCAAGTCGGAGCTGGCGAACCTGGACACCACCGAGGTCAAGGATCCCCAGACCCTGGTCATGCACCTCAAGAAGCCGGATTCGACCCTGCTCGCGCAGCTGGTCGACCGCGCCGGGATGATGCTCTCGCCCACCGCGGTCCAGAAGGCGGGCGCCAACCTCGGCCTCAACCCGGTCGGCGCCGGCAGCGGTCCCTTCACCTTCGTGGAGTGGAAGCGCGACGACCACCTGACCCTGAAGAAGAACGCCTCCTACTGGGGCAAGCAGGCGTACCTGGACGGGGTCACCTACAAGCCGATCACCAACGACGACGCGCGCGCGACCGGGCTCAAGACGGGTGACTTCGACAGCATCCGGGTCGCCGCCGGCAAGGACATCGCGGGCATCAAGGCCGACAGCACCCTCACCTACAAGGACACCGCCAGCCTGGGCTTCGGCGGCATCGAGCTGTTCCATGGCTCGGGGACCTTCTCGGACAAGGCCAAGGCGCAGGCGGTGGCGCTGGCCGTCGACCGCTCGCAGGTGCTGAAGAACGTCTTCTTCAACGTGGGCGTGGTCTCCCACGGCCCCATCCCGCCGGGCAGCTGGGCGTATGACCCCAGCGAGAAGATCTACGACCAGGCCGACGCCGCCAAGGCCAAGGCCGCGGCGACCGGTTTCAGCTTCACCCTCAAGGTCGCCAACACACCGGACAACCTCCAGGAGGGGCAGCTCCTCAAGGACCAGCTGGCCAAGGCGGGCATCACCGCCAACATCCAGTCCGAGGAGTTCGGGTCGATCCTGACCGACACCGAGGCGGGCAAGTTCGAGGCGGCGCTGGTCGGGTGGTCGGGGCGCATCGACCCCGACGGCAACATGTACTCCTGGTTCCACACCGGCGGCGGCAACAACCAGGCGCTGTACAGCAACTCGAGCGTGGACAAGGCGCTCGAGGACGCCCGCACCACGACCGACCAGGCCAAGCGCAAGGCGCTTTACGACCAGGCCCAGAACACCTTGGTTCAGGACGGCGCCTACGTGTTCATCAACCACCCGGTGGCCGCGCAGATCTCGCGCGCGACCGTGCACGGGTACGTGCTCTACCCCGACACCATGCCGCGGTTTGTCACCGTCTGGAAGAGCTAGCTTCGACCTGACTTGCTGAGCTATTTGGGGAGGCGGCTGGCACTCATGGTGCCGGTCGCCTTCCTCGTCAGCGTGGGTGTGTTTCTCCTGATCCACCTGACGCCCGGCGATCCCGCCGCGATCATCCTGGGCGAAGAAGGATCGGCGTCGACCATCGCCGCGCTCCACAAGGAGCTGGGCCTCGACCAGCCCCTCACCACCCAGTACGCGATCTGGATCACGCGGGTCCTGCACGGCGACCTCGGCAACTCTCTGCGGACCCACCAGCCCGTGACCCAGGCCATCGGCGAGCGCCTGCCGGCGACGCTGGAGCTGGGCCTGGCCGCGCTGCTGTGGTCGCTGGCGGTGGCCATCCCGCTGGGGACCCTGGCCGCGCTGCGCCGGGGCTCGATCCTCGACGTGCTCGCCTCCGGCTTCACGGTGGCGGGCGTCTCGGTGCCCAACTTCTTCATCGGGATCCTGCTCATCCTCCTGATGGGCCTGGCCCTGCGGCTGTTCCCGGTGGGCGGGTTCGTGCCCCTCTCAGAGGACCCCTTCCAGAACCTGCGCCACCTCCTGCTGCCGGCGCTCACCCTGGGCACCGCGGGCGCGGCCATCAACATGCGCTTCACGCGCAGCTCGATGATCGAGGTGCTGGGCCAGGACTACATCCGGACGGCGCGCGCCAAGGGCGCGCCCTGGCTGCGGGTGGTGCGCGCCCACGCGCTCAAGAACGCGCTGATCCCGGTGGTGACGGTGGTCGGGATCCAGGTCGGCTCGATCATCGAGGGGGCATTGGTGACGGAGACCGTCTTCAGCTGGCCGGGGGTCGGCAAGCTGGCGGTGGACGGGATCTTCGGCCGCGACTACCCGGTGATCCAGGGCATCGTCCTGATCGCCGCCCTCTCCTACATGGTCGCCAACCTGCTGGTGGACCTCACCTACGCCTACCTCGACCCCCGGATCACGTACGCATGACCACCCCACAAAATCTGCGATTTTGCGGGGACCCCGGATGAGCACCGCGGCGGCGTACCAGGCCGGCCCGCCCGAGCCGATCGCGCCGGAGGAGGGCCTCGGTGCAGGACGTCTCTCCTGGCGGGCGCTGGTCCGGTCCCAGCCGCGGATCCTGTTCGCCGGCGCCCTGCTCCTGCTGCTGGCCCTGACCGCGCTGCTGGCGCCCGCCATCGCCGGGCACGACCCCATCCTCACCGACCCCGACAACGCTCTCCTGCCCCCGAGTCGCGGGCACTGGATGGGCACCGACGAGCTGGGCCGGGACCTGCTGGCGCGGGTGCTCTGGGGCGGGCGGGTGTCGCTGCCCGTGGCGTTCGTGGCGGTGGTGGTGGGGTTGTCG
The DNA here is from genome assembly GCA_036565325.1 of Candidatus Dormiibacterota bacterium. Classification (GTDB taxonomy): domain Bacteria; phylum Chloroflexota; class Dormibacteria; order Dormibacterales; family Dormibacteraceae; genus CF-28. The sequence goes on from DATCNF010000246.1 coordinate 7,627, forward strand.
GTGGGCGGCCTGACCGGCCTGGTCGCGGGCTACCGGGGACGCCTCACCGACCTCCTGCTGATGCGGGTGGTCGACGCCATCCTCGCCTTCCCGGCGCTGATCCTGGCGATCGCCATCGTGTCCGCGCTGGGGCCCAACCTGCAGAACGCCATGATCGCGATCGGGATCGTTCAGATCCCGGTCTACGCGCGGCTGACGCGTGCGCAGGTGCTGCAGCTGAAGGGGCTGGACTTCGTGGCCGCGGCCCGCGCCCTGGGGGCTTCGCCGCTGCGCCTGATGGCCAGGCACCTGGTGCCCAACCTGCTGAACCCGCTGATCGTGCAGGTCTCGCTCTCGGCCGCCTTCGCCATCCTGGCCGAGGCCACCCTTTCCTTCCTCGGCCTGGGCGCCCAGCCGCCGACCCCGGACTGGGGTTTCATGATCAACGACGGCAGCCGCTTCCTGGCCAACGGGGCCTGGTGGCTGGCGCTGGCGCCCGGGCTGGCGATCTGCCTCGCCGTCTTCGGTTTCAACTGGCTCGGGGACTCCCTGCGCGACGCCCTGGATCCGCGCCTGCGACGATAGGCCGCGCAGTGATTCGCGCGGCCACGGCTGACGACCTCTCGCTGATCGCGGGGTTCATCCGGGATCTCGCCGAGTACGAGCGCCTGGCCGACGCGGTCGTGTTCGACGAAGAGCAACTGCGGCGCTCCCTGTTCGGCGAGCGGCCCTTCGCCGAGGTGCTGATCGCCGAGGACGCCGGCCAGGCCGTCGGCTTCGCGCTCTTCTTCCACAACTTCTCGACCTTCCTGGGGCGCCCGGGCGTCTACCTCGAGGATCTCTTCGTACGCCCGGAGGCGCGGGGCAGGGGGTTCGGGAAAGCGCTCCTGGTGCGGCTGGCGCAGATCGCGCTGGAGCGCGGGTGCGGCCGCGTGGAGTGGGCGGTGCTGAACTGGAACCAGCCCTCGATCGAGTTCTACGACGCGCTGGGGGCGCGGCCGAACAGCGACTGGACGGTGTACCGGCTCACGGGCGAGGCGCTGCAGGCGCTGGGTAGCATTCGAACCTGATGGACGTCACCGGGGTCAAAGGGCCCTATACCCCGCCCGACCTGGTGGCCTGGGCGCGGTCTCAGCTGGAGATCGCGCGCTCGATCCTGGACAACCCGGGGGGCGGGCTGCTGTTCGCCACCCAGGCCATCGGCCAGGTCAAGGCCGCGCTCCAGGAGTACGACGATGAGCGCTTCTCCGAGATCGTGGAGACGCTCGACCGCGCCGAGGACCGCGGGATCAGGCGCGAGTTCGACGCGGCCCGGAAGCTGCTCGGTGAGGCGATCTCGAAGCTGAGCTGACCCCACCCCTACCCCTCCCCTGAGGGGAGGGGGACTTTTCTGACGCCCTGCCCACCAGCCACTCGAACAGCCGCCGGCTCTCGGGGCGGGTGTCGATCAGGTCCTCGGGGTGCCACTGCACCGCCAGCAGGTTGCCGTCGGCGGACTCCACGGCCTCGACCGCGCCGTCCTCGCTCCAGGCCGTAGCCGTGAGCGCCGGCGCCACCTCGCCCACGGTCTGGTGGTGGAGGCTGTTGACCGGGACCTCGTCCGCGCCCAGCAGGCCGGCGACCTGTGAGCCCTCGGCCAGGCGCACGGTGTGGGCAAGGTGCTGCCGGGACTTGCCGGGGGTGTGGTGGTCGTGCTCGGGGGTGTGCTGGTTGAGGGTGCCGCCCAGCGCCACGTTGATGACCTGGATCCCGCGGCAGATGCCCAGCACCGGGGTGCCCCGCTCCACCGCGGCCCGGACCAGCGGCAGCTCCAGCGCGTCGCGGTCGGGCGCGGGCACCGTCTTGGGGTGAGGCTCGGCGCCGAACTCGGCCGGGTCGACGTCGGGCCCGCCTGTGAAGAGCAGCCCGTCGACGCGGTCCAGGATGGCCCCGCCGTCGGCACCGGGCGCCAGCTCGACCACCTCGGCGCCGGCCTCCGTGAGCGCGCGCACATAGGTCGCCCGGAGCCCCGCGGTAGCGCGGGTGACGCCGATCACGGGCTTGGGAGTCATGCTGCGATCGCCGCCTCCAGCGTCTCCTCGACGCCGACCGCGCCGGTCGCCCTCGACATCGGGCCCACCGCCGGTAGTGTGACTCCCGCCGTGCGATAGCGGGCGACGGCCTCGCGGACGGCTTCGGCGTCGCCGATCCCCGCGAGCTCGTTGACCATGCCGTCGCTGACTTCCCCCCGTTCGAGCTCGGCCTGGAAGCCGCTGGCGTCGAGGCCCTTTCGATAAAAGGGGAGGCTGGCGTAGCGCTTGACCGTCTCCCGGAAAGAGTCGCGCGCGCGATCGAGGTCGGCGGCCAGGCAGACCGGCACGGCGGCCATTATCTCGAAGCCCTCCAGCGACTTGCCTGCGCGCTCGCGGCCCGCCCGGACGTGGGGTACGACCATGTCGCGCACGTAGGCGGGCGAGCACATCCAGAGCGAGACGCCGTCGGCCAGCTCCCCGGCCAGCTCCAGCATCCGCTCGCCCAGGGCGGCTACGAAGATCGGGAGGTCGGGGTTGCGGGGCGCGCTGTACGCCCAGTGGGCGGTGAAGAAGCGGCCGGCGAGGGAGGCGGCGCCTTCGCGGAACGACGCGCGCAGGATCTCGACGTACTCGCGCATGGCGTCGACCGGGCTGTCCAGCTGGAGGCCCCACATGCTTTCCACGGTGACCTTGTGGCTGACCCCCAGGCCGAGGATGAAGCGGCCGTTGGACATCTCATCCAGGGTCTGGGCCATCTGCGCCATCGCCGTCGGGTGCCGGGTGTAGATCGGCAGCACCGCGGTGCCCAGCCTGACTCGCTGGGTGGCCTGCGCGTAGGCGGCCAGCACCAGGGCGGTGTCGCGGTTGCCGGGCAGCTGCGAGCACCAGATCGAGTCGTAGCCCAGCTGCTCGGCGCGCTGCGCGCGCTGGATCGCCTCGGGCAGCGAGCGGCCCGGTTCGACCGCGCAGCCCAGACGGTTCATGTGGATTGGAGTCTAGTGGGCAGCTCGTCGAGGGCCGCGATCGGGATCGCGCGCGCGGGCAGGCGCTCGCGCTGGAGGTAGGCCCAGGGGCCGCGCAAGATGAAGATCCCGGTCATCCCGGCCGCCAGTGCGGGCTCGACGTCGTTGTCGATGCGATCGCCGACATAAGCGCACCGGTCGGGCGCGACGCCGAGCAGCTCGGCGACCCGGTGGAAGAAGGCGACCTTCGGCTTCTCGATGCCGAGCAGGCCGGAGGTCGCGACCAGGTCCACCGGCTCTACCAGCGCCTCCAGCTCGGGCTGGCGCTGAACACCCTGGTTGCCGGCCACGCCTACCCGGTAGCCCGCGGCGCGCAGGCGCGCCAGGCAGGGGAGAGCGTCGGGGTAGAGGTCGTCGCGCGCGAAGGGGCGCTCCAGCTTGGGGGGCTGGACGGCCAGGAGGTCGAAGACGCGCCAGTGCGGTTCGCCGCGGGCGATCACGCCGCCCAGGACCCCCATGAAAGTGAGGCGAGGCACGCCGCAGGCGTCGGCGACCGACTGCCAGATGCTGGTCTCGTCGATCAGGGTCTCGCCGACGTCGAAGATGACGGCTTCGATCACCGTTGCGACGGTACCGCGTCCCCGCCCCCGCCCTGCGGGCGGGACCTCCCCACTAGATGGGGAGGTTGGGCGCTTTCGCCTCCGCGCGGAGGATGCTGCGGGCGGCCTCCCACCAGGTGGGGTCGCCGTTGTGGAGGCGCCAGATCCAGTACTCGGCGCCCCAGAGCAGGACGGTGGTCTGCCCGGCCAGCTTGAGGTCGTGGAAGGTGCGCTCGAGATCGGGCGGGCTGAAGCTCTTGGGCGTGGCGTAGGTGCTGTAGTCGGCCTCCCAGGGCTCGGCCTGGGCCTCCGTGACCCATGCCTTCATCTTCTCGGCGAGGGCGGTCTTCTGCCAGTCGGCGACGCGGTCGTCCCAGTTGGAGTCGGCCTCGGCGACCCCCACGTGGCCCAGGAACGAGTAGCCGATACGGGTGTAGACGTCACTGCCCAGGACGTCGCCCGGGCGCAGCGCGGAGAGGGCGTCCTTCTCGGCCGAGTCGGAGTCGAAGCCGAGCAGGGAGCCGACGGTGGCGCCGCTGCGGCTGGAGGCGGCGTCCAGCTGCATGTTGAAGTGGCCGAAGACGTTGACGATCAGCGGGTGCCGCGACTCGTCCGTGGTGCGGACGGTGGCCATCTCGCGCAGGAGCAGGTCCTTGCCGATCCACCAGCGGTTGGGGCCGGAGGGGTTGAAGGGCTCGTTCTCGACCTGCCAGGCCACCAGGTTGGGATAGGCGCTGTAGCGCTGGACCGTCTCCTGGACGAAGGGCAGCACGGCGTCGCCGAGGACCGGGTCCCGGGAGACGTCGCCGCCGTTCGAGGTGCGGGGCGTGTAGACCGCGGGAATGTAGAACTCGGGCCAGCCGAGCGACTTCATGCCCACCGTCAGGACCACCGGCTGGCCCGCCTTGGCGGACTCGCTCATCAGCCAGTCCAGCTGGTCGTAGCCTTCGGCGTCGACCTGCTCCCAGTAGACGCCCAGGCGAATGACCTTGAAGTGCATGTCGAGGACCTGGTGGTAGGTGTCCTTCCAGTCCAGGCCCAGGCTGGAGGCGCGGCGCGCGCTGAAGCTGGTGCCGACCTGGACCGGGCCCATGGCCTCGTGGGCGCGGGCGTGATTGGGGGTCAGGAAGTGGCCGATGAGCAGGGCGAAGCTGGTGATCAGGACCAACGCGACCTGTGCGGAATGACGATTGCCGGCGCGGCGCACAGGACCCCAACCCATGGATAGAACCAACAACGAGACTGGCGGCGTGTAACGGCCCCGCCTCCCCGGTTGGGATAAGAACTGTTAAGGACGGCTGAATAGTTCGGCGGCGAGTCCGCCCCCACCCCAACCCTCCCCGTTGGGGAGGGGGTCTTTGCCTAGCTGGCCAGGCGGCTCGGGACCTGGCGGCCGGTCTTGTCCTCGCCCTCGCGGACTTCCTCGTGGTACTCGGCGTCGGCGTTGACGTTCCAGGGGTCGAGCTCGGAGACGCCGGCGATCCGGCGGGCGACCAGCAGCGCGGTCATCATGGAGTGGTCCTGGTTGTTGTACTTGTGCATGCCGTTGCGCCCGCACAGGTGCAGGTTGGGCAGCGTCGCCAGCCACTCCCGGACCACTTCCAGGTGGGCCTGGTAGTCGTCGTCGTAGACCGGGTACGCCTTGGGCTGGCGCACCACGCAGCCGTCGAAGACCTCCTCCGGGCGGGCCATCCCGAGCCGGGCCAGCTCGGCCTTGCCGAGCTCGATCAGGTCGGTGTCGGACATCGTCCAGACGCCGTCGCCTTCGAAGCAGAAGTACTCCAGCCCGAGGCAGGTCTTGGAGGCGTCGGGGACCATCGACGGCGACCAGTTCTTGAAGTTCTGGAGGCGCCCGACCTTGACCCCGGGCTCGTGGATATAAATCCAGTTGTCGGGGAAGACGTCGGCGCGGTCGATCATCAGCGCCACGGTCACGAAGTCGCGGTAGCCGAGCTTCTCGGCCGCCTCCCGCACGGGCTCCGGCGCGGGCGGGTCCAGGGCCCGGATCAGCGAGCGCACAGGCAGGGACGAAACGAACTCCTGGCCTGTCAGCTCGTGCTCCTCCCCATCCTGGTCGACGGCGGTGACCGAGGTCACGCCGGGGCCCTGGTGGCGGACCCGGGTCACCTTCCAGCCCATCTTCACGGGGTGGCCGCCCTCGGCCATCAGCGCCGCCACCCGGTCCCACATCATTCCCGGGCCCAGGCGCGGGTAGCGGAACTTGTCGATGAGGGTCTTGATGACCTCTCCCTTGCTGCCCGAGCGCTTCGGGAACAGCGCCCCCTTGATGGCCTCGACCATGTTCAGGCCCTTGATCCGCTGGGCCGCCCAGTCCGCCGAGAGCTGGCTGGTGGGTATGCCCCAGACCTTCTCCGTGTAGGTCTTGAAGAAGGTGTTGAAGAGCCGGCGCCCGAACTGGTTGCTGACCCAATCGTCGAGATTGCGGGGGTTGCGAACCGGTCGCACCCGGGCCCTGGCGTAGCTGGCCAGGCAGCGCACGGTCTCCAGGGGTCCGAGGTTGCGGAGGGCGTTGAAGGCCTTGAGCGGGTAGTCGAAGTACTTGCCCCGGTAGTAGATGCGGGAGAGGCGCCCGCAGGTGAGCATCTCGTCGCCGAGGATCTCGGTCCAGAGGTCCTCGACCTCCTGGTTCTTGCTGAAGAAGCGGTGGCCGCCGATGTCGAACCGGTAGCCGTGGTGCTCGACCGTGCGCGCGATCCCGCCCACATGGTGGGGGTCGGCCTCGACCACGGTGGCCGAAACGTGGTGCTTGGCCAGCTCGTAGGCGACTGTCAAACCGGCCGGGCCGGCACCGATGATGACCGCATGCTTCGACGTCCGGCTGGGGAGCTCGGTCACCCGCTCATGATAGCGGTGGTGTAGCTTTAGGCTCGGCCGCCTGTATGAAAAACTCCTCAACCCTTGGTGTCTCCGCGTCTTCACGAACCCTCGATCTCCCCCTGCTTGACGCGCTGCGCATCGCGTTCCTGCCCTATCTCGCATCCCGGGCGGCGCTGGGCCTGACGGCCGGGCTGGCCAACCTCGGACTCCAGTACGCGCGCCCGCAGGACCCCCGCCATCCCTGGCCCCTGCAGCCGTGGCTGTCGTGGGACGCTGTCCACTACCTGAGGCTCGCCCGCGAGGGCTACCCGGCCGCGGGCGCCGACCTCGGTTTCTTTCCCCTGCTGCCGCTCCTGCTGCGCTTGCTGGGCGCCTCGGACTGGGCGGCGGTCGGACTGGCCCTGGCGCTGGGCCTGGCCGGGCTGGCGGTGCTGGCCGGGCTGACCGCCCAGGTCTGGGACCGGCAGGTGGCGGTGCGCGTGGCCTGGATCGCCGCCTTCTGGCCCGCCGCCCTGGTCTGGTCCGCCGTCTACACCGAGGGCCTCTTCCTGGCGCTGGCGGCCGGCTGCCTGTGGTCCGCCTGGCGCGGGCACGTGCCGGCGGCGGCCATCCTGGGCGCGCTGGCAGGGCTGCTGAGGCCCAACGGCCTGATGCTGGCACTGCCGCTGCT
>DATCNF010000247.1:0-19697 GCA_036565325.1 Candidatus Dormiibacterota bacterium
CCCCAGGGGAGGGGTAGGGGTGGGGGGCGGTTTCGCCGCCTTGGCCCCACCCCTACCCTCCCCGCCTTGAGGGGAGGGGGTATCCGCCGCGCCCTCTACCTCCATCTCCGCCAGCGAGGTGCCGATCGGGACCGTGGCACCCTCGGCGACCTGGATCCGCACCAGGCGGCCCTCGAAGGGCGAGGGAACCTCGGCGTTGACCTTGTCGGTCACGATCTCGACCAGCGGCTCGTCGCGCTTGACGAGGTCGCCCTCCTTCTTCAGCCAGCGGTCGACGGTGCCTTCGGTGACGGACTCGCCGAGCTGGGGCATCTTGAGGGAGGTCAGCGCCATGCCGAAGATTCTGGCGCTTGAGAGGTGCGGACCGAAAAGACGCCTTGATCTTTGGCGCCTAGCCGAACCGCTGCTGTTGCCGACTTCTGCGGTGCTCGCTCACGCATCTACCGATGCGATCGCTCCGCTCCTCGGCGCCGGCAAGCGCCCCGGTCCGGCGAGCCACCAAATCTCGAAGGCGTCCTTTCGGCCGCACCTCTAGGATTTGCTGCGTGGCACGCAAGTTTCAATTCGGCATCTGCACCGACCAGAACATGCCCTGGGAGAAGACCGTCCAGCGCTGGCAGGACTTCGAGAAGATGGGTTTCGAGAGCGCCTGGCTCTGCGACCACCTGATCCAGCCCAGCCGGCCCGAGGGCCCCTACTTCGAGGCCTGGACGCTCCTTGCCGGCCTCGCCGCGCGGACCGAGAAGATCCGGGTCGGCGTCCTGGTCACCTCCAACACCTTCCGCTACCCGTCGGTGCTGGTCAAAGAGGTGGTCACCGTCGACCACATCTCCAACGGCCGCCTGGAGTTCGGCTTCGGCGCCGGCTGGCACGAAGGCGAGCACAAGATGTTCGGGATCCCCTTCCCGGAGACCAGGGAGCTGGTCGGACGCTTCCGCGAGGCGGTGCAGCTGATCGACACCACGCTGCGCAACGACACCAGCTCCTACGAGGGCAAGTACTACCGGACCGAGGGCCTGCGCAACCGGCCCGCGGCCATCCAGCAGCCGCGCGTGCCTTTCCTGCTGGGCGCCTTCGGGCCGCACATGCTGAAGATCGTGGCCAAGTACGCGGACACCTGGAACGCCTTCGGCACGCCGCAGGAGATGCGCGAGCGCAACCAGCTGCTGGACCAGTACTGCGAGGAGCTGGGGCGAGACCCGGAGACACTCGACCGCTCGCTGTACTACTGGGTCCCCAAGTCGGACGCCGACCCCTGGAAGTCGGAGCAGGCCTTCCGCGACGTGATCGAGCCCTACATCGAAGCCGGCGTCAACCAGTTCCTGCTCGACCAGCCGTCGGACGCCCAGTACGACCTGCTCGGCCAGATCGCCAGCGACGTGCTGCCCAAGCTCAGGCGCGAGCAGCCGCGGCCGACCTCGCAGGGCGTGACGGTCAACGCCTCGACCTGGCACAAGCCACAGGACCACGTCTCGAGCTAAGGGCGCGAACCGTTCCGCCGCCGGCGCTCGGCCAGATTCCGGCGTGATCGACCGGTCGAGCGCCGGCGCTCGAACGGTTTCTAGGGCTCGAAGGGCGGGATCGCCTGGCGGCGGCGCCACTGCGTGAGCAGAACCGCCGCCAGGACCAGCACCGCACCCACGGCCTGGAGCGCGTTCAGGCGATCGCCGAGGAGGGCGATCGCGAGCACGATCGTGACCACGGGCTCGAGCGTGCTCAGGATGGCGGCGCGCGTGGCGCCGACGCGCGCGATCCCCGCCAGCAGCAGCGAGATTCCGAACATCGAGGGCAGGAGCGCGATCGCGGCCACGATCGCGCAGGCCGGAACGGAGTGCGGCAGGGAGCGCGGCCCGACCACCAGCAGGACGGCCAGCAGCGTGATCGCGGCACCGATGTGCACGAGCGCGCTGGAGAGCACGGCGGGCACGCCCCGCGTCAACCGCTCGGTGGCCAGGATGTAGCCCGCGTAGAGCACGGGTGACGCAAAGGCCAGCAGCAGCGCCAGGCTGACGCGCAGCTCGATGGTGCCCACCAGCAGGGCCAGGCCGGCGAAGCTGATGACCAGCGCCAGCGCCACCCGGCGGTTCATCTCGCCGCCGAAGAAGGCCCAGGCGCCGATCGCCACCAGCGTCGGGTAGATGTAGGCGATCAGCTCCGCCAATGACGCGGGCAGCGCCGTCAGGGCACCGAAGAAGGTGCCGGCCATGCCGGCGTACAAAAACAGCCCGACTCCCAGCAGCGGCAGCGACCGCCGCCAGCCGATGGCGGCTGGGCCCTGCCCGGTGGCGAGCGCGATGGCCGACAGGCCGACGCTCGCGATCAGGAACCGGTAGGTCAGCACCTGCAGCGGCGACAGGCCTTGCGCGTAGGCGAACTTGGCCAGGATCGGAATCGTCCCGAACGCGCTGGCCGAGGCCAGCACCATGAGGGCGCCGGTCCGGGCTCGGGAGCGGCTCAAAAGGCCGGCCGGATGTTCTGGTTCAGACGGAAGACGTTGTCCGGGTCGTAGCGGGCCTTGACCCGCGCCAGGCGGTCGTAGACCTCGGGGCCGTAAGCGGCGCGGATGCGCTCCTCGGGCTCGGCGAGCAGGTAGTTCACGTAGGCGCCGCCGGCGAGGTGGGGCTGCACCTGGTCGAACGAGTCGCGGGTCCAGGCGATGTTCTCGTCGTCGCGGGCCGGGTCCAGCCACTTGGCGTTGAAGAGCAGGTTGTAGGTGGCCCCGTGGAAGCCGACCGCGGCCGAGGCAGGATCGGTGCGGTGGACCTGGCCGTGCAGGTGCTCCAGCTGGACCTGCGCCAGGGGCGACCGCCGGGCATCGCAGGCGGCGACCAGGACCTCGATGGCGGCGTCGCTGAGCTCGGCCATACCGTTCGACTTCCAGTAGTTCCGCTGTCCCCAGGGCGAGATCGCGTCATAGGTGCGCTGGGCGTCGACGTAGGGCCGGCGCGCGACCGCGTCGTTGATCGGTCCCCGCGCCCGCAGCGGCGCGTAGACGGCGTCCGCCTGCTCAGGGTCCCCGCTCCAGCAGGTCAGCAGCGTGATGCGCGGGACCGCGTCCGCGCCGCTGCGCAGGAGCACATCCGCGCTCATCTCGTCTGGCAGCGCGGCGGTGTACTCGCGGTAGAAGCGGAGAAACCCGGCGGGGTCGTCATATGCGAACTCGATCGGGCCCGAGACCACCTCGCCCTGTGGATGGACGGCGAGGTCGAAGGTGGTGACGATGCCGAAGTTGCCGCCGCCGCCCCGCAGCGCCCAGACCAACTCGGGATCGGCATCGGCCCCCGCCTCCGCGAGGTCGCCGCCGGCGGTCACCAGCCGGGCGCCGACCAGGTTGTCGCAGGTCAGCCCGTGCTTGCCGCGCAGGACGCCGATGCCGCCGCCCAGTGTGAGCCCGGCCAGGCCGGTGGTGGAGACGATGCCACCGGGGGTGGCCAGCCCGTGCGCCTGGGTGGCGGCGTCGAAGTCGCCCCAGGTGGCGCCGCCCTGGGCGTGGGCGATGCCGAGGCCGGCGTCGACCTCGGTGTGCCGCATCCGGCCGAGGTGGATCACCAGGCTGCCCTCGCCGATGCCGTGGCCGGCCACGTTGTGGCCCCCGCCCCTCACCGACACCGGCAGCCCGTCGCGGGCGGCCCGGTCGAGCGCGGCCCGCACGTCATCCTCCGTCTCGCAGAGGGCGATCAGCGCCGGCCGGCGGTCGATCATCCCGTTGAAGACCCGGCGCCCCTCTTCGTAGCCGGCGGCGCCGGGCTTCAGGATCTCCATGGCTCAGGCCGCCGTCGCGGTGGCGGCCGAGCGCACGACCATGCGCGGCACCAGCAGCCCCAGCACCGCCATCAGGATGCCGCCGCCCACCGAGGGCAGGAAGGCGGTGGTCACCTGGTGGGAGGCGTCGACCAGCGAGCCCGCGGCGACCGGGCTGGCGAACGACAACAGATAGCCAAAGGTGAAGACGATGGCCGAAATGGCCGCGGCGTCCGTCTCGCTCCGCGCCACCAGCGGCGGCAGGGCCATCGAGGCCACGAAGGCGCCGGCGCAGCCCAGGCCGACCATGAAGGCGAGCGCCCACGCCAGGTCGCGCAGGCCGAAGGCCAGCCCCGCGGCGCCGGCGATCACCAGCACCGACATCGCCAGGTAATAGGCCGAGGAGGTGGCGTAAACCCAGCGCAGCGCGGGCAGCGCCAGCAGCGGCAGGATGGGCAGGAAGTTGAGGCAGGTGAAGACCCAGGAGACGTAGCGCGGGTCACGCCCGGCGAGCAGGAAGGGGAGCCAGGCGGCGACCCCGAAATAGGCCAGGTTCTGGAAGGTGAAGAGGGCCGTCACCTGCCAGGCGCGCGCGTTGCGGAAGGCGTCGGCGAGGCGCACCCGCGGCACCGGGGCATCCGCCTTCGGGGTGAGCAGCGCCCAGAGCAGGGCCACGCCCAAGGCGAGCGCGCCCCAGGCCACGAAGCTGCCCCGCCAGCCGATGGCGGACGCCACCAGGGGAGTCGCCGAGGCGCCGATGGTGCCGCCCATCAGGAGGCCGTTGCTGTAGATGCCGGAGGCGCGGTTGAGCCCGTCCGCGAACCAGCGCCGGATCAGCACGGCGATCGCCGGTTGCACCAGGGAGGCCGACAGCGCGAGCAGGATGGTGCCCGCGAAGATCCAGAAGACCTCGGGCGGCAGCAGGCGCAGCAGCGAGGAGACCCCGATCCCGGCGCCCATCACCGTGACCACCCGCCGCGCGCCGAGCCAGCGCCCGACCACGGTGCCGGGAATGGAGCCCAATCCGAGCATGGCGATCGCGGCCGAGCTCAGCGCGCCGGTGGCCGTGAAGCTGAGGCCGAGGTCGTGGCGGATGTCCGGCAGCACCGGCTGGACGCCGAAGATGGCCAGGCGCAGGTTGTTGGCGGTCAGCCAGAGCATGGCCAGCACCAGCCACCTGCGATTCACCCGCGGAATCCTAGAGACGCCGCCGGAGCGGCTTCAACTACGCTGCCGGCATGGCGGTGAGCGGTCGCGAGCGGGTGGAGGCGGCGCTCCGGCTCGAGGTCGCCGACCGCCCGCCGGTCTCGGCCTGGGGCCACACCTACGAAGCCGAGTGGGCCGTCGACCCGTTGGTGGAGACCACGGTCGGGTTGGCGCGCCGCTTCCAGTTCGACTTCATAAAGCTGCAGGTCCGGATGACCTGCTTCGCCGAGACTTTCGGCGCCCGCTGGCGCTACTCGGGGTCGCCGGCCGCCGAGCCGGTGCTGGAGTTGGCGGGCGGCACCACAGCGGGGGATTGGCGCCGGATCGCCGGCGGTTCTTCCGATCCTGGCCCGCTCCGCGAACAGGTGTCCGCCATCCGGTCGGTGGTCAGCCAGCTGGGGCCCGGCGTGCCCGTCCTGCAGACGGTGTTCTCGCCCGGGATGGTCGCCTGGTTCCTGGCCGGCCGCGATCTCAACGTCTTGCGGCGGCTGATCCACGACCAGCCCGGCCTGATGGCCGAGGGGCTGGCACGGATCGCCAAGGCGCTCTCCGCTTTCACGGCAGAGTCCCTCGACGCGGGCGCCGCCGGGGTCTTTTATGCGATCAACCCGCTGGCCGGAACGGAGGTGGTGGAGCCGGCGGAGTACGAGCGCCTGTACCTGCCCAGCGACCGGATCGCGACGGCGGCTGCGGCGGGCGGCTGGTTCAACATGCTCCACCTCTGCGGTCCTCACATCGACACCGGGCTGGTGGAGCGGCTGCGCGAGCACATGCACTGCGTCAACTGGTCCACCCATGACGAGGGCAACCCCGGCCTCGCCGAGCTGCGCGATCGCTTCCGGATCGCGGTTGCCGGCGGCCTGGAGCGGCACAGCCCGATTCGGGCGGAGCCTGCCGAGATGCGCACCGCCGCCGATGCCGCCCTGGCCGAGACCGGCGGGCGCGGGCACCTGCTGACCCTCGGCTGCTCGGTGTCGCCCTGGCCGCAGGCGCGGCCCGAGAACCTGGAGGCGATGACGGCCGCCGTCGCCGCTCTCGCAACGGCCTAGATCTTCGAGCTTTCGGGAACCGGGTTGTGGGCCCGGGTCCAGCGGAAGACGTCGCTGGTGGCCAGCTGCCCGCCCGTGACGTAGAGCACGTTGCCGGAGACCCAGCTCGCCTCGTCCGAGCACAGGTAGACGGCGGCCGCGGCCACGTCGTCGGGAACCCCGACCCGGCCCAGCGGGTAGAAGGAGGCGCGGTCCAGCCGCTGCTCCTCGGTCGCCAGCCAGGGCGCGGTGAGCGCGGTCTCCACGACGCCGGGCGCGATCGCGTTTACGCGGACGCCATGAATGCCGACCTCGTAGCCGAGCACCTTGGTCAGGTTGACCAACGCGGCCTTGGCGGAGCCGTACAGCGCCTCGGTGGGCGCCGGGAAGACGGCGTCGATGGAGACGATGTTGAGGATCGCGCCGCCCGAGCCCTGGGCCGCCATCTGCTTGGCGGCGGCGATGGCCGCGAACAGCGGCGAACGCAGGTTGAGCGCGTACATGGCGTCGAAGGCGGCCGGGCTGGTCTCGGCCAGGGGACCGAAGTCGCCGGGCACGCCGGCCCCGCCGCCGGCGTTGTTGACCAGCACGTGGAGCCCGCCCATGGCCTCGATCGCCCTGGCCACCATCTCCTGCGCGGCGCTGACGTCCTGCATGTCGGTGGGCACGACGTGGGCCTGGCGGCCCAGCGCCTGGACCTCTTTGGCGACCGCCTCCAGCTGGTCCCGGCTGCGCGCCGCCAGGGTGACGTCGGCGCCCTGCCGGGCGAAGGCCAGCGCGATCGCCCGGCCGATGCCGCGCCCGCCGCCCGTGATCAGCGCCTTCTTGCCTGCATACGAGAACATCCGCGACCCCCCTTGTGTTTTTCTGCGTGCTCCCGATCGATCGATTAGCGGGCATGCTAGCCTCTGCGCGGCCATGGAGCGGGTGGGCACGGTCGTCATCGGCGGTGGCATAGTGGGCTCGGCGGTCGCCCATTACCTGCTCGAGGAGGGCGAGACCGACATCCTGCTGGTGGAGCAGAACCAGCTCGCCAGCGGTTCCACCGGGGGCTCCTTCGGCGGTGTCCGCCAGCAGTTCAGCACCCCTCTCGAGATCGAGTTCTCGCGCCGCGGCCTCGAGTTCTGGAAGTCAGCCGAGCGCGTCTTCGATTCGCCGGTGCCCTTCTTCCAGACCGGCTACCTCTTCGTCAGCGGCCAGCCCGAGATCATGGCCAAGCTGGCCGAGGCCGCCCTTCTGCAGGCTTCCCTCGGACTCACCGACGTCCATGTCCTGGATCCCGAGCAACTCACCGAAGCCGCGCCCTGGCTCAGCCCGGACGGCCTGCTGGGCGGGTCTTGGACGCCCGGCGATGGACGCGTCACCCCGCCCGACGGCGTGCGGGCGCTGATCCAGGCCGCGCGTGCGCGGGGCGCGCAGGTGAGGGAGAACTGGCCGGTCCGCTCGCTGGAGCGGCGCGGCAGCGCCTGGCTGGTGGGCGGTCCCACCGAGGTGGAGGCGGAACGGGTCGTCGCCTGCACCGGCTTTTGGAGCTCGCAGCTGATGCGGCCGTTCGGCCTCGACCTCACGATCCGGCCGATGCAGCTGCTGGGCGCCATCAGCGAGCCCGCGCTGGCAGGCCAGAACGTGCCCCTGACCATCGACCTCGACACCGGGTTCTGCGTGGAGCGCGAGGGCCAGGCGCTGGTCCTCAGCATCCTCCTCGAGGAGAACCCGCCGGAATGGAGCCACGAGCGGATGCTGGTCGAGTTCGGCGAGCTGGCGCGGCGCCGGGCGCCGGCGCTGGCCGACGTGGGGGTGGCCCGCTTCACGACCGGCAACGTCGACCTGGGCGGGGACGGGCATCCCTACGTGGGCGAGGTCGAGCCCGGCCTCTGGATGGCGGCCGGGTTCGGCGGGCACGGAACCATGTACGGCCCGGTCCTGGGCCGCCTGCTTGCGAAGATGATCGCAGGCAAGCCAGACCCCACCATCGACATCTCGGAGCTGCACCCGCGGCGGGCGCCCGGCTCCGTCGAGGAGTGGATGGTGGCCGCCAAGAAAGGCGGCTAGAGCTAGAGCTCGGGCTCGGGCATTTCCCCGTCACCGGGATCAGTGAGCACGCGGGTGGGTCGGATGCGGAAGATCAGCCGCCTCTCGCCCGGCGCAGCCCAGGGGTACTTCCGGACCCGCAGGTAGCGCCGCGACAGGCGGTCCATGTGCGGCATCGAGCCCGCGTCGCTCACCGACTCCACGACACCGGTGACCGACACGTACCGGTTGGGGTTGCCGGGATCGACCACCAGGACGGCCACGTCCCCCCGCCGCTGCATGTTGGCCGTCTTCACGCGGTCGGCGCGCGCGTTGACCAGCACCAGCCCGTCCTCGAGATCGATCCAGACCGGCGTCAGATGAGGTGTGCCGTCGCGGCGCAGCGTGGCAATCGAGGCCAGGGCGGCACCGTGGAAGAGGTCCTCGAACTCGGGCGGTATCAATTCGTCGGGGACGGTACTCTCCCAATATGCGTCTGGGCCTGATCCTCCCCACCTGGACCACCGGCCCGCTCCGCTACCAGGAGGTCCTCGAGATCGCCAAGGAGGCCGAGGCGGCCGGATTCGACGCGCTCTGGGTGACCGATCACGTGCTCCTGCCGAGTACCTACGAGGAGCTGCGCCGGCGCGCTGGCGCCACGGTGCATCCGGACGCGGTCGCCGAGCCCGAGGGCTGCCTGGAGGCTTTCACCACCCTCACGGCGCTGGCCGTCGCCATCCCTCGGCTGGAGCTGGGCACGCTGGTCGCCTGCGCCGGCTACCGCAACCCGGTGCTGCTGGCCAAGATGGCCGACACCCTGGACGACATCAGCGAGGGCCGGCTGGTGCTGGGACTGGGCGCCGGCGACTCCACGGGCGAGCACGAGATGATGGGCCTGCCGACCGACTCGCCGGTCGGCCGCTTCGAGGAGGCACTGCAGATCATCCGCGGCCTTTTCCGCCAGGGCGAGGTCGATTTCTCGGGCCAGTTCTACTCGGCGCGAGCCGCCCAGCTGATCCCCCGCGGTCCCCGGCCCCAGGGGCCGCCGATCCTGATCGGCACCCTCAACCCCAAGCCCCGAATGCGGCGCCTGGTGGCTCAGTACGCCGACGTCTGGAACGGCTGGCAGGGCTACACGGACGCCTCGGCCGAGGTCGCCCAGGCAGCCATCGAGCAGATCCACGACGCCTGCCGCGAGCACGGCCGCGACCCCTCGACCCTGGTTCTCACGACCTCGGTGCGGGTCAACGTGCCCGGCTCCGGCTACCGCCCGGCGCCCAATGAGCGGCCCCTCTCAGGCAATCCCTCGGAGATGGCGGAGGTGCTCCGCGGGCACGCCGCCCTGGGCGTGGATCAGGTCCAGGTGGCCCTGACGATGGGCGGCCGCGAGGGCGTGCAGGCGTTCGCGAAGGTGATCAAAGAGCTCAGCCGCTGACGTCATCACCCTTGTAGTGGGGATGGCGCCAGAGCACCTTGCCCTCGCTGTCACGGAGTTCGAAAAGAATCTCCGCCGGCTCCGAAAAGTCGGCAGCGGCGGCCTGGTCGATGATCGGCGCGATGGCACGCCATTCGGCCTCATCGATGGAGAACCGGCGGGGCCCGGCCCGGAACTCCCAAGAACCCCCTTCGGCATGGGTGATGTCGAGGGCCTGGAAACGACCTCGTGCCCGCACGAAGCGTCGGGAGCGCAGGGCCTTCTGACGGCCCCGCCAGTTCAACCAGACCGCCAGCAGTATCAGCAGCGCGAGGCACGCGGGGAAGATCGAAGCTTCGCCGCTTCGCGTTCGGCCGCCCGCGTAGGCGGCGGCACCGAGCAAGGCGGCAGCGACCGCCACGGCCGGTAGCTCCCAGCGCCCCGAGCGCTGCACCAACGCCGCCATGGCGGGCGGCATCGGCAGCTCCTCGAAGGTCGGCGCGCCGCTCTGCACATCGGCTTGGGCGGCACGTGACTTCATCCCCGCTCCTCCGGTGACCCCTAGGGTCGACAAACCCCGCCGCGGCGGCCTTCGCGGCCAGCCAGCGCGATCCTAGGCGGCTGACGTGGAGCGGTCAATAGCCTCAGGCGCGCCCGGCCAGCGGCCGGCGCGTGAGTGGCAGCAGCTTGAGCGCCAGCTGCAGCTTGAAGGCGGTGTTGCCAGAGCGCACCGGGTAGCCGAGCACGGACTCGATCTCTCGCAGCCGGTAATCCAGCGTGTTGGGATGAATGCTCAACTTGGCGGCGGCGGCCTTGCGCACCATCCCGGCCGCGAAGAAGGCATCCAGGGTTTCGACCAAGCTGGAGCTGCCGCGGCGATCCCTCTCCAGCAGCGGGCCCAGCACCTCCAGCGCGAAGCTGTCGATCGTGTCGTCCTGCTTGAAGAGGTCGAGCAGGCGGAGCTCGTCGTAGTCGTGGACCCGGCCCAGCGGGTTGAGCATCAGCCCCAGGGCTCGCGCCCGACGCGCTTCGCGCAAGCTCATCATCAAGCCCTGGGCGCCGGCCCGCGGCGATCCCAAACCCGCGGCCAGGCGCAGGGAGGCCGAGTCGAACGCGGCCAGTGAGGAGGCGATCATGTTCGTGATCTGCACCGCGGCGGTGGCCGGGACCGCCACCACCACCCCGGTTTCGACGAGGCAGGCGGGGCTGTCCGGGAACCGCCGGCGCAGGGCGAGGACCACGTCGGCCAGGTGCATGTCGACCGCGCTGCGGGCGAGCGCGGGCGGGGTGCCCGGCCCGATGTCCACGCCGACCCGGAACGACGAGAGGCTGTAGCCCAGCAGCTCGGCCTCCCTGTTGGCCTCGGCCTCATCGGCGAAGTCTTGGGAGATGACCCGAGCCAGGAAGAGCCGGATCGCTTCCTCCCGCGATCCACCGACGTTTTCGCGCGCGTGCACGTATCCGCGCTCGCTCACCGAGTTGAGCACGTCCAGGTAGCGCATGGTCAGCGTGGCCAGCCGCGCCAGGGACTCTGCGGGGGCGCTCGCCACGGCCACCTCCCACAGGGCCTGGGCCTCGAGCCTACCGGCTCGCAGGACGGCGTCCAGGGGAAAGCCCTGGCGCAGTCTTCGACCCGAGACGGCCTCCAGCTCCACCAGCTCTTCGGGTTCGGGGACCCGGTCCTGGGCCAGGCACTCCAGGTAGAGCTCCAGGTTCCTGGCCTCGATGGCGATCAGCTCCTGTTCGATCGGAGACCCCGAGATCCGGCCATAGGCGGGGATCTCCGCCTCCAGGCGGAGCGCGATCGAGCGTGCGAGCGCCTGGATGTCGTCGGCTGAGAGAAGGAATGGCGGCCGGTTTTGTGACGCTGTCACAACTGTTGCCGCACAGGGTAGTCGTTTCTCCAAGACGCGGCGGTCGGGCTTGGCGACAATCTCCAAGGTGGCCACGACTGAACCGACCGCGACTCTGATCCCGACCCTGGGCGGGGACTGGTACACGGACCCGGCCATCTTCGAGCGCGAGCAGGCCGCGATCTTTTCGACCCAGTGGGTCTGCGCGGCACGCTCGGCCGAGCTGGCGGAGGCGGGCAGCTTCCAGGTCTTCGAGGTGGGGGGCGAGAGCCTGATCATCGCCCGCGATCTCGACCTCGGCATCCGGGCCTTCTACAACGTGTGCCGGCACCGCGGGTCGCGGATCTGCCTGGAGGAAGCGGGCCAGGTGAAGCGCACCTTCCAATGCCCCTACCACGTCTGGAGCTACGGCCTCGACGGGAGGCTGGTCGGCGCGCCCAACCTGGCCTCCATGCCGGAGCTGGAAAGCGCCGGGCGAGGGCTGCTCCCGGTCTCGGTGCGGGAGTGGCTCGGCTACGTCTGGGTCTGCCTGGCCTCCGAGCCCCCCGACTTCGAGGCAACCATCGTGCAGCAGGTCACGGACCGCTTCGGCGACCCCACGATGATCGATCGGTATGGCCTCGAGGGCCTCACGGTCGGGCGCCGCATCGATTACGAAGTGAAGGCCAACTGGAAGCTGATCGTCGAGAACTTCATGGAGTGCTACCACTGCGCGAACCTGCACCCGGAGCTGGTGTCAGTGCTGCCCGAGTTCCGGCGCGGCTACGCCACCCAGGACAAGGTCGGCTACGGCGCCGAGTTCGGCTCCGACATCGAGGGCTTCACCTATGACGGGCGACCGGGCTTCGCGCCCCTGGCCGGCCTCGAGGCGGCCCAGGACCGGCACTACTACGGGATGACGGTGATGCCCCAGGTCGTCATCAACCTGGCGCCGGATCACGTCATCTTGCACCGGCTCTTTCCGGTCGCCGTCGACCGCACGCTGGTCCGCTGCGACTGGCTCTTCGCCGCTGACGTGGTGAGCGGCGGCCACGATCTCGACGCGTCGGTCGAGCTCTTCCACCGCGTCAACCAGCAGGATTTTCGTGCGGTCGAGGTCTGCCAGCCGGCGATGGCTTCCAGGGTCTATCGCGACGGCGGCGTGTTCGTTCCCGCCGAGCACCACATCGGCGCCTTCAACGACTGGGTGCGCGCGCAGCTCGGCGACGCCGGATGAAGGAGCCTGAAGGCTTCGTAGTCCCGGCCGCGCTCAGGGGCCCTCCCGGCACCCCGAAGGACCGCCGCGAGGAGGCCTACTTCAACCTCGTCGACCCGGAGCCGGAATGGCTCACGCACAGCCGGCCGGGCAAGGCGATGGAGCTACTGGAGATGGCGTTCGGCTGGGAGAGGCCGGAGGTGAAGCGCGTCTGGGGCGCTCGGGTCGCGGCGCAGCTCCGCCAGATCCAGGAGTCCGACGCGCTGGAGCCGGCCATGCCGGCGACCGGCGGCGACATCACGGAGGCGACCAAGGCGGCGGCCCTGAGCTTGGGATTCGACGCCGTGGGCGTGGCCCGCTTCCACCGCACCTACGTGTATTCCGGGTACCGCCGCCAGGTGTGCTATCAAAAGCTCGTTCTGCTGGTCCTGGAGCGACCGCAGGACACCTTCGAGAGCCAGATCCTGTCGGTCGACTACATGCACATGACGCAGCAGGTGATGCACGACGGCACGGAGCGGATGCTGGAGCTGGCGGCCTTCCTGCGCGACCGCGGCTATCGATCGCAGGTCGTCGCCGGCCCGATCGGCGTGAACATGATCAAGGTGTTGCCCTATGCCGAGGAGGCGGGCCTGGGCCAGATGGGGCTCAACGGGCAGCTGCTCTCCCCGCACTTCGGGAGCCGCTGGCACCCGTTCGCGCTCGCCACCGAGGCCAAGCTCACCGCCGACAGCCCGCGCGACTTCGGCGTGCGCAAGCTCTGCGACACCTGCCAGGTCTGCGTCCGCCGCTGTCCGGGGCGCGCGATCCCCAACGTGCGCGTGCACTGGCGCGGTGCGGTCAAGAACAAGCTCCAGGTCGAGAAGTGCGTGCCCATGCTCATGAAGTACGCCACCTGCAACATCTGCACGAAGGTGTGCCCGGTCCAGAAGTACGGCCTGACCAAGGTGCTCGACCACTACGAGACGTCCGGCGGCGAGGTGCTGGGCAAGGGCACCGACGAGCTGGAGGGTTACACCCTCCCCGACCGCGGGCACTTTGGGCCGGGCGTGCTGCCGCGCTTCACCAAGGACGAGGCCCGCATCCGCTACGACCTGCTGGAGCAGCTGCCGCCGGGCGTCGAACCCTGGGTCCACCAGCTGGGAGCCGCCGACCCGGTCGATTGAGAGGTTCTAGCGCCGGTCGCGCTCGCGATAGCTAGACTAGCGACGATGGCGGAATATCGCATCGGCGAGGTGGCCGAGTTGATGGGCGTAAGCTCGGACACGGTCCGACGGCTGGTCGACTCCGGGCAGGTCCGAACCACGCGTACGTCCCGCGGTGAGCGACTGGTCGACGGCAAGGACCTGGCGCGCTTCCTCGCCGATCAGGGCGCGGCCTCGGCCCTGGGGCCCGCGGCCCGGGAGTCCGCGCGCAATCACTTTCCGGGCATCGTGACGCGTGTCCTCAAGGACGGGGTGATGGCGCAGGTGGACATCCAGGCCGGCCCGCATCGGATCGTCTCTCTGATCTCCAGGGAGGCCGCCGAAGAGCTGGGCCTGGAGCCCGGCGTTCGGGCGATCGCCGCGGTCAAGTCCACCAACGTGGTGGTGGAGATGCCCAGGTGAAACGCGCTGTCACCGCCTTGACGGCGATGCTGCTGGTGACCTGCGGCGGCAGTCCCTCAACCGCGTCGACCCCAACCCCGAGCCCGGATCCGGTCACGGGATCCATCAACGTGTTCGCGGCCGCCAGCCTCACCGCTGCGTTCAAGGAGGAGGGAACCGCCTTTCAAGCCAAGCACGCCAACGCGTCGGTCGTGTTCAACCTCGCCGGCAGCGCGTCCCTCGTCACCTCGATCGACAACGGCGCGCCGGCGGACGTCTTCGCGTCCGCCGACCTGCCGAACATGCAGAAGGTCGTCGCGGCCGGCAACGCGATCGGCCAGCCCGCGAACTTCGCCTCCAACAGGCTGCAGATCGTGGTCGCGGCGGGCAACCCGAAGGGGATCAAGGGCCTGGCCGACCTCGCTAATGCGGGCACGGTATTGATCCTCTGCGCGCCCGCGGTCCCCTGTGGGAACTACGCCAACCAGGCGCTCACCAAGGCGGGCGTCAAGGTGACGCCGAAGAGCCAGGAGCAGGACGTCAACGCGGTGATCAGCAAGGTCTCGCAAGGGGAGGCCGATGCCGGCATCGTCTATGTCACCGACGTCAAGGCGGCCGGCCAGAAGGTGCAGGGCGTCGACATCCCGGACGACCAGAACGTGATCGCGTCCTACCCGATCGCGACGGTGAAGGGGGGTGCCAACTCCAAGGGTGGCCAGGCCTTCATCGATTTCCTGCTGAGCGCAGCGGGACAGGCGGTGCTCGCCAACTACGGCTTCGCCAAGCCCTAGGGCCCCCCTGCAACCTCCCCCCGCATCGCGGGGGGAGGCCTGGTGGGGGGTGGCCAGGCAGCAGCGGCGGGGAGCGGGCGAGCGTCCACCGGCGCTGATCGCCCTCCTGGCCCTGTGCGGGACCGCGCTCTTCGTCCTGCCCCTGGTGGGACTTGTCATCAAGGCCCCCTGGCCCGAGGCCCTCGCCGACCTGAGGGCGCCGGAGTCGCTCGACGCGCTCCGGCTCTCCCTGATCTGCTCCCTGAGCGCAACCGTGATTGCCATCGTGCTGGGCGTCCCCCTGGCCTGGGTCCAGGCGCGCATGCGCTTTCGCGGCCAGAACGTCCTCCGTGCTCTGACCACCCTGCCCATGGTCCTGCCCCCGGTGGTGGGCGGCGTGGCCCTGCTGCTCGCCTTCGGGCGGCGGGGACTGATCGGCTCCTACCTTTTCGACGCCTATGGGATCCGGCTGCCCTTCACGACCGCGGGGGTCATCCTGGCCGAGACCTTCGTGTCGATGCCGTTCCTGGTGATCACCGTGGAGGCCGGCCTCCGTTCCATGAACCGCCGGCTGGAGGAAGCGGCCCGCAGCCTGGGCGCCCGTCCCTGGACGGTCTTCCTGCGCGTGACCTTGCCGCTGATCGCCCCATCGATCTCGGCCGGGGCCATCCTCTGCTGGTCTCGTGCGCTGGGTGAGTTCGGCGCCACCATCACCTTCGCCGGCAACTTCCCGGGACAGACCCAGACCATGCCGCTGGCCGTCTACCTGCTCCTGGAAACGCGCCCGGAGGCCGCCTACGTCCTCAGCCTGGTCCTGGTCCTGATCTCCCTGGTGGTGCTGGTCGCCCTGCGCGACCGCTACCTGAACCTGTCGTGACACTGCAGGCGAGCATCGCTCTGCGCCTCGGCTCGCTGGAGCTCGCGCTGGAGCTGGGAGCGGCGCCCGGCGAGGTCCTGGCGCTCCTCGGACCCAACGGGGCCGGCAAGACGACCCTGCTGCGCGCCCTCGCCGGCCTGCAGCCGATCGACGGTGGCCAGATCGAGCTTGACGGCGCAGTCCTGGATTCGCCGGCCGGCGGGATCTTCGTGCCCGCCGAGGCTCGGTCGGTCGGCTTTCTCTTCCAGGACTACCTGCTCTTTCCACATCTCAGCGTGCTGGAGAACGTCGCCTTCGGGCTGCGCTCGCGCCGCCAATCGGACGCCCTGCCGATCGCCCGCGGCTGGCTGGCGCGGATGGGTCTCGAGGCGTATGAGGCGGCCAAGCCGGCTCTGCTCTCTGGAGGCCAGGCCCAGCGCGTCGCCCTGGCCAGGGCGCTGGCCCCCAACCCGCGCCTGCTGCTCCTGGACGAGCCGCTGGCCGCCCTCGACGCTTCGACCAGGGTGGCCATCCGCCGCGATCTGAAGGACCACCTGAACCAGTTCGACGGGATCAGCCTGCTGGTCACGCACGATCCGGTCGATGCCGCGGCGCTGGCCGGGTCGGTGCTGGTGATGGAGGTCGGCCACGCGGTGCAGCAGGGAACGCTTCCCGAGATCACCGCGCGTCCGCGATCGCGGTACGTCGCGGACCTGATCGGCGTCAACCTCTGGCGAGGCCAGGCCAGGGATGGCGAAGTCAAGGTTGGGGAGGCCTCGATCAGCGCGCCGGACGCCCTCGACGGGGAGGTGTTTGCGCTCGTGCATCCGCGCTCCGTCGCCCTGTACGCCGACCGGCCCCACGGCAGCCCTCGCAACGTCTGGCGTGGCACCGCGACGTCGCTGGACTCCGTCGGCGACCGAGTGCGGGTTCGGGTTGAAGGTCCGGTGACGCTGGTGGCAGAGATCACCAACGCCGCCCTGGCCGACCTGGGCCTGGTCGGCGGGGAGCAGGTGTGGGTTTCGTTCAAGGCTTCGGAGGTCGACGTCTACGCGGCCTGACGCGTGTTGCGACTCCTCGGCGCGTGTACGTTTTCAGGATGGCTGACGGCCGCCTCCTGGGCCTGCTTCCGAAGTTGATCGAACGCACGAAGGCCGGCGAGATGAGCTGGGCCCCGGTGCCGACCGAGGGCGAGAACGCGTTCATGCACCCGCTGCCCGAAAGTGCCGGATCACTGGTCGTCCGGCGCCTCTACTCGACTTACCAGCTGGCTCTGCGCAACGCGGTCGGCGCGCAGCTGGAGAGCGTGGGCGAGATGCAGGAGGTGGCCGGCGTGGCGACCCTCTGGCATCTCATCGACTCGCGCCGGCAGCGGCCGGCGGATACCTACACCGCGCTCGAGAACGACCTGGGAGCCTAGTTCCGCCATGCGTCCTTATGGCGGCAGCCGCCCTGGTTCAGGACGATGGTCCCGTCACGACGCGGGCAACCCATCGCCCGGTCGCCGAGTCGACTTCTCCGGCTTGTTAAGACCGTACGTTTGTTCGCTGCTGTGGTAAAATTGCGGCATGTTGAATGGGGGTTGGGGGGAGGTCTCCACCGCTCCGGCGCACGGGCACCGGAACGCCATGTTGGAGGAGCTCGAGGCGGTCGACGTCGAGTCGCTGACGTCTGAACAGCTCGGTGCCGAGCTCAAGTTCTGGCGTGCCACCGTCGACCTGATCGAGCTGCAGATGACCCGCTTGCTGGCCGTCTTCGACAGCCGGCAGGCCTTCTATGAGCTGGGCGAGCACTCTTCAGTCGATTGGATCCGCACCCACACTCACCTCTCGGCCGCCAGCGCCGACAGCCAGGTCACGCTGGCCCGCCAGCTGGAGACGCTGGAGCCCACCGTGGAGGCGGTCCAGCAGGGCGAGATCTCCTTCGAGCACGCGCTGCTGATCGCCCGCCAGGTCAGCGATCTACCCGAAGCCACAGCGGTGCAAGCTCAGGCCGAGTTGCTGCGGGCCGCCGCCAAGAGCGATCCCCGCGAGCTGCGCAAGCTGGGCCTGGAGATCCGGCATCGCGAGGATCCCGAAGGAGCCGCCCGCCAGGCCTACCGCCAGCACCAGAAGCGGCGGCTCCGCCTCTTCGATCACGCCGACGGGATGCTGGGCCTGGAAGGCGCGCTGCCGGCGCCCGAAGGTATGAAGCTGCGCACCTGCCTGGAGTCGCTGATCGGCATCCCGGCGCGCGGGGACAAGCGCAGCCAGGACCAGCGCCAGGCCGACGCCCTGATCGAGCTCTGCTCAAGGGCGATCGGGTCGGGCAAGCTGCCAAGGCAGGCCGGGCGCCGGCCCCAGCTGACCGTGATCGTGCGCACCGAGGGCGGTGTCGAGGTGTCAGCCGAGGTGGAGGGTGTCGGCCCCATCAGCCTGGGCACGCTGGCCCGCCTCCGGGGCCAGGACCACGTCGAGCGCAAGCAGAGGGTCGATGGACGAGGGGTGACGCTCAACTTCGGACGCGCACGGCGCTGCCACAGCGAACCGCAGCGCCAGGAGATCTCCACCCGCTTCTCACACTGCGTCGGGTCGCGTCCCCCGGGTGCTGTAAAAGTGAAACGACGTAGTCTCCGTTGGCAGGTCTGGAAAACCACCACTGGAGGACTACGCCGTGAAGAAGAGAGTAGCGCCCAGCGCCGCCTTGGAGGCGGCCATCGATGAATTGCTGAGCGAAGGGCTCGGCGATTCGGAGCGGCTGGCCGAGGTGGGCCGGCTGGGTGCCCGACTGGTGCTCCAGCGAGCGGTCGAGGAGGAGGTTGCCGACTACCTTGGGCGCGCCCGCTACGAGCGAGCGCCCGAAGCGCGGGGTTACCGGAACGGTGTCCGGCCGCGGCGGGTGCAGACCGCCGAGGGCGAGTTCGAGGTCCAGATGCCCCAGCTCCGCGACACCGCCGACCGCTTCGTCAGCCGGGTCCTGCCCGACGTGCGGACGGTGATCAGGACCCGGCCGCTGGAGGCGCTCATCATCGGCGCCTACGTGCGCGGGCTCTCTGACCGCGACATCGAGAGCCTGCTCCAGGAGGCGGGCCTGGGCAAGCTCTCCAAGAGCACCGCCAGCCGAGTCTGCCGGGAGCTGCGCGACCGCTACCGGGCCTTCCGAGCCCGGAGCCTGGCCGAGGTCCAGTTGCTGGTCCTCTTCCTGGATGCGATCTACCTGCCGACGCGGCCGAGCGGCGCCAAGGAGGGGGTGCTGGTGGCCTGGGGTTACACCGAGACCGGGGAGCGGGTGCTGCTCGATGTCTGCCTGGGTCTGCGAGAGCGCTACGAGGACTGGCTGGAGATGGGCCGGGGCCTGACCCGCCGTGGGCTCCGGGCCCCCCGGCTGGCAGTGGTCGACGGCGCTCCTGGGCTCAACAAGGCGGTCGATGAGCTCTGGCCGGACAGCGATCGCCAGCGCTGCACGGTGCACCGCCTCCGCAACGTGATCGCCAAGCTGCCCAAGCGCCAGGATCTCCATAACCGGATCCGCGACGCCTACTGGGCAGCGCTCGACCTGGCCGGCTCAGCGGCCGACGGCGAGGCTCGGCTGCGCGGCCTGGTGGGCGAGCTGGAGACCGACTACCCGGGTGCGGCGGCCGCCCTCGCCGAGGACCTGCCGGCGCTCTGCGTTCACCTCGGCTACCCGCTCAGACTGCGCAAACGGTTGAGAAGCACCAACCTCCTCGAGCGCTCGCTGGGCGAGGTCAAACGGCGGACCAAGGTCATCGGCCGCTTCCCCGGTGAGACCAGCTGCCTGAGCCTCTGCTGGGCGGTCATGGACCTGGTCATCGCCGCCGGTCGCGGCCTCGCCCTCACCGACTTTGAGCACCAGCAACTCGCTCAGATGCGCGCCGCCAGGCGCACCCAATCAGCCGTCGAGATGACCGCTTAAGATGCTCGCACTGCGCGGAGAAACGTCTCCCCTTTTACAGCAGCCCTGGGACGCGACCCCTCTCAGCAGGTCGCCGTTCCGTCTGCCGCCAGCGTCACCAGCTCGCAGGCCTCCTCGGTGAAGAGC
>DATCNF010000248.1:0-11849 GCA_036565325.1 Candidatus Dormiibacterota bacterium
GGCGGGCCGCCGGTCAACCTGCGCTTCCTGATCGAGGGCGAGGAGGAGTCGGGGGGTAAGACACTGGCCACCCTCATACATGAGCGGCCCGCCGACCTGCGCACGGACTACGTGGTGATCGCGGACGCCGTCTTCTCGCCCAACGGGCTGCCCACCCTGGTGACCGCCCTGCGCGGGCTGCTCTACGCCCAGATCGACGCCTATGGGCCGGCCGTCGATCTCCATTCCGGTCTCTTCGGCGGGGTGGCGCCCAACCCCTTCCACACCCTGGTCCACCTGCTGGCCTCGATGAAGGACCGCGAGGGGCGGATCACGATCGCCGGCTTCCACGATGCCGTGGAGCCGCCCAGCCCGGAGGAGCTGGCGTCCTGGGCGCGGTTGGGCGACTCCGACCGCGAGGTCGAACGCGTCATGGGGGCGCCGCTGGAAGGCGATCCCGACCAGCCGCCCCTGCACCGCCGCTGGGCGCTGCCCACTATGGACATCCACGGGCTGCCGGGCGGCTTCACCGGCTCCGGCTCCAAGACCGTGATCCCGGCCCACGCCGCGGTCAAGCTGTCATTTCGCCTGGTGCCGGGCCAGCACCCCGACGCAGTGGAGGAGCTGTTGCGAGCCCACGTCCAGGCGCATGGGACGCCCGGGGTGCGGCTGGAGGTCCGGACCCTGGGGCGGGCAGTCCCGGTCCGGCTGGGCACCGACCATCCCGGCGTGGGCGCGCTGAGCGCCGCCTTCCGCGAGGGCTTCGGGGAGGAGCCGGTGCTGGCGCGCGAGGGCTTCACGATCCCCGTCACCAACGATTTCATGGAGGCCCTGGGCGCGCACATGCTGGTGACCGGCTTCGTGCCCTGGGACGCGGCGCCGCACTCTCCCAACGAGCACCTGCCGCTCGACTTCTACCGCCGGGGCATCGCGACGGCAGCGGCTTTCCTGAGGAATCTGGCAGGCTAGACGGCATGCTCGAGCAGGCGCTGCAGGCTGCCCGCGACCAGCGGGAGAAGTCGCAGGCCGATCTCTTCGAGCTGATCCGGATCCCCAGCGTCTCCGCCCTTTCGGAGCACGCCGCCGACTGCCGGCGCGCCGCCGAGTGGATCGCCGCCCGCCTGCAGGCGGCGGGCATGAAGGTGGAGCTGGCCGACGTCGCCGGCGCGGGCCAGCGCCACCCGGTGATCGCGGCCGAGTGGATGGGCGCGGGCCCCGACGCCCCCACCCTCGCCATCTACGGGCACTACGACGTGCAACCGGCCGACCCGCTCGACGAGTGGGTCAGCCCGCCCTTCGAGCCGTCGGTGCGGGAGGGCTTCGTCTACGCCCGGGGGTCGGATGACAACAAGGGCCAGGTCATGTGCGGCATCCGCGCCGCCGAGCTGGCGCTCGCCAATGGCAAGCCGCCGGTCAACCTGCGCTTCCTGATCGAAGGCGAGGAGGAGGTCGGCGGGCCCTCGCTGCCGCAGTTCGTGAAGACCAACGCCCAGCGGCTGCGCACCGACTATCTCTTCATCGCCGACGGCCAGTTCACCGCCCCCGGCCTGCCCAACCTGCTGACCGGCCTGCGCGGCCTGCTCTACACCGAGGTCGAGGCGGTCGGCGCCTCGGCCGACCTCCACTCCGGCATCTACGGCGGCGTGGCGCCCAACCCGCTGAACACACTGGCCCACGTGATCTCTGGCTTGAAGGGCCGCGACGGCCGGATCACGGTGCCGGGCTTCTACGAGGGCGTGGTCCCGCCGGAGCCACGCGAGCTGGACGACTGGCGCCGGCTGCCGGTGACCGAGGAGGAGATGAGGTCGGCGATGGGCGTCCCGGCGCTGGAGGGGGAGGCCGGGTTCTCGCCCCTGGAGCGGCGCTGGGCGCGGCCGACCCTCGACGTGCACGGCATCATCGGCGGCTTCCAGGGGGAGGGCCAGAAGACGGTGATCCCGGCGCGGGCCAGGGCCAAGATCTCGATGCGCCTGGTCCCCGACCAGGACCCGGACCGTATCTTCGACACCTTCGCCGAGTACGTCGACTCGCTGTCGACGCCGGGCGTTCGCATCACCGCCCGCCGGCTCTCCTCGGGGCCCGCCGTGCGGACCGGCACGGACCACCCCGGCGTGGAGGCGGCGTCGCGCGCCTACGAGGCTGCCTACGGCGCGAGGCCGGTCCTGGTGCGGGAGGGCGGCTCGATCCCGGTCACGGCGGCTTTCCAGGAGGCGTTGGGCTCGCACATGCTGGTGACCGGCTTCGGCCTGCCCGGCGACGCGCTGCACTCGCCCAACGAGAAGTACAGCCTCGACCAGTACTTCCGCGGCATCGAGATGCTGCTGCACCTGATGGAGAACCTGAGCCATGCGCCCCGAGCTTGAAGCGCTGGCGCGCGAGCTGGTCGCAAGCTCCTACCTGAAGGGCGACTTCCTGCTGCGCTCGGGCAAGCGCTCCAACGTGTACTTCGACAAGTACCTGTTCGAGACCCGGCCCGCCATCCTCCGACTCTTGGGCACCTACCTCTCAGAGCTGCTGCCGATCGAGACCGAGGTGATCGCGGCGCCCGAGCTGGGGGCGGTGCTGCTGGGCGGCGCGGTTTCGCTGGAGACCGGCAAGCCCCTGGTCCTGGTGCGCAAGGAGGCCAAGGAGTACGGCACCTCGAAGGCCATCGAGGGGCGCCTGGAGAAGGGCCAGAAGGTGACCATCATCGAGGACGTGCTGACGACCGGCGGCGAGGCCATCAAGGCCGCCCAAAAGGTCCGCGACGCGGGCGGCGAGGTGCTCATGCTGATCGCGGTCCTCGACCGCGAGGAGGGCGCCGAGGAGAATCTGCGCGCGGCCGGCATCGCCTACCAGCCGCTCTTCAGGAAGTCAGATCTCCCGCTCGACTGATCTGCTCTTCAGGGGCGGCCGGGTCTTCACACCCAAGGGCTTCGCCGAGACCGACTTCTGCGTCCGCGACGGCCGCATCGCGGAGGGGTCCGGGGGAGACGTCGTCGACTGCCACGGCCTCTGGGTCCTGCCGGGCGCCATCGATGCGCACGTTCACTCGCGGGATCCCGGCTTCCCCGAGAAGGAGGACTGGACGTCGCTGACCGCGGCGGCGGCGGCCGGAGGCGTGACCACCGTTCTCGACATGCCGAACACGGTTCCGGCCGTCGACAGCGCGGAGGTCTTCCAGGCCAAGGCCGAACGCGCCGCGTCCAGGGCACTGGTGGACTTCGGCCTCTGGGGTCTGCTGCGCTCGTCCAGTACCCCCGAAGGGCTCTCCGCGCTGGTGGAGGCGGGCGCAGTCGGCCTGAAGGCCTACCTCGGCTACGCCTATCGCCGCTCGCGCCAGGCGGTGACATACACGCCGGACCTGGATGACGCCGACCTGGAAGCACCGCCGGGCTACGGCACGATCGCCATGCTGGCACCCGCCCTGGCCGGGATGCGGGCGGTGCTGGCGGTCCACGCCGAGGATCCCGAGCTGCTGCACTTCTGCGCCCGGCCGCTCCGCGAGTACGCCGACGTGCTGGCGGCGCGACCCGCCGTGGCCGAAGCCATCGCGATCGCCGCCGTGGGTGTGATCGCGGCCGTCGACCACCTGCGCCTGCACCTCGTGCACGTCTCCAGCGTCGAGGGGCTGGCCGCCGCCGAGGCGGCGCGGATCGCGGGGGCGGACGTCTCCATCGAGACCTGCCCGCAGTACCTGTGGGCGACCGCTGACGACTACGGCCGGCTCGGCAACGCGCTGCGCATGAATCCGCCCGTGCGGGGGGCGGCGGACCGTGATGCGCTGCGGAGGGCGGTGGTCGCCCGCGACATCGACATCATCGCCACCGACCATGCGCCGCATACGGACGATGAGAAGTTCGAGGTCGACCTCGACCGGTCGCATCCGGGCAGCCCGGGCGTGCAGACGCTGCTCCTGAGCACCCTCCAGCTGAGCCACGATTTGGGCGCCCGCGACCGCCTCATCCGCGCGGTCACAGCCAACGTCGCCGAGCGCTTCGGACTTTCCGACCGCAAGGGCGTGATCGCACCCGGCGCCGACGCCGACCTGGTGCTGGTCGATCCCGCCGGGCGTACCGTGGCAACCCCGGAGTCGATGCTGTCGCGCCAGAAGCACGGCGTGCTCGAAGGGATGGCGTTCGACTACGCGATCCGCCAGGTGTACTCGCGGGGGGAGCTGATCGTCGACGAAGGGAAGGTGGTCGCCGAACCCGGCCGGGGCCGCCTCGTCAAGGCGCGGCCCGGTCGCTAGCATGCATGCGAAACACGTTTTTAGGAGGACCGAGCATGTCTGAAGCCAACAAGGAGATCGTTCGCAAGATCCAGGCGGCCTGGAACGCCAACGCGCTCGACGAGCTGGACCAGTACTTCGCGCCCGACTTCCTGGCGCGCTCCAACGCACCCGGCATGCCGCCCGGACTGGAAGGCGCCAAGGCGGCTCGGGCCAGGAGCAACCAGTTGTTCGCGGACCGGAAGGTGGAGACGGTCGAGCTGGTCGCCGAGGGCGAGAAGGTGCTGATCCGCAACCGCATCACCGGCACCAACACGGCCGGCGTGCCCTGGCTCGGCGCCGAGGCCAACGGGCAGCCCTATGACTTCGAGTCCTGGAGCGTCTACACGATCCGGGACGGCAAGGTCGTCGAGCACGTCGGCCTGAACGACATGTACCGGTTCGCCATGCAGGCCGGCGCGGTCAAGCCGCCGGTGCCTGCCTGAGCGCCGGCTGAGGAGCTAGGGCACCGCCTGGCGGAAGACCGGGCTCTGGCGGACCTCGGCTTCCAGCGTCGTGACCGGCCCGTGCCCGGGATAGATGGCCGTGGTCGGGGGTAGCGCCAGGTAGCGCGTGTAGATGCTGCTCATCTGGCGCCGGAGGTCGGTATCGGGCATCTGGCGCCCGAGGCCCCCGGCCAGCAGCGTGTCGCCAGTGAAGAGATGGTTGCCGACCAGGAACGACAGGCTGCCCGGCGTGTGACCCGGCGTCGCCAGCACCTGGACCTTGAAGGCGCCGAAGTCGAGCTCGTCAGCGTCCAGCAGGTACTGGTCGGCCGAGCGCAGGAAGGTCTTGGCGTCCGCGAAGCTCATGGCGGTCGACGCGCCGGTGGCGGCCTTCAGCTCGTCCTTGCCGGCGACGTGGCCCGGATGGCCATGCGTGGCGACCACCCACTTCAGCGTCAGCCCGTGCAGCTGGGCGAGCATCTTGGCGGCCGGCTCGCCGGCGTCGACGACCAGCGCCTCCTTGGTGTCGGAGCAGGAGAGCAGGTAGCCGTTCACCTCGCGCTCCTGCTTGACCTTCACGATGGAGAGCCGCGACATCGCCCAATATTTACCCAGTGCGACCGGCGGCAATCATTTTCGGGATCGTTCTGCTGCTGATCAGCCTGTACTGGATGTACGGCTACATGAGGCGCCGGGCCCGCCCCGGGCGCCGACCCTAGCCCCCGCCCTCTCCCTGCAGCTTGCCTCGCAGGCGGTCGAGGCGCTCGTGCTTGTCGAGCGAGGGCTTGGGCCGGGGGCGATCGGGATACTTGGCGACCTGGATGGCCTCGAGCATCAGCTCGACCTCTTCAGGCGACAGGTGCAGCGTCATCACGTGCTTGTCGATCGGCGGCGGCTTGCGGTCCACGACCTCCGCGATGACCTCGTCGGTCTCCTCGGTGTTGGGCTTGGTGGGGCGGAAAAGCTCTTCGGACCCGACCAGCGAGACCCGCTTGAACCCTTTCGGCACGGGTTTATCTGTGATTCGTTTCCATCACCGAGGCGGCCAGCTCCCGGTATGCCTTGGCCCCCTCCGATTGCGCCGCGTACTGGAGGATCGACTGCCCCGCCAGCGGCGACTCCGCGAAGCGGATCGAGTCCTTGACCGCGAAGTCGAAGACCTGGTCCTTGAAGTGGGTCTTGACCAGCTCCAGGACCTCGCGCGAGTGCAGCGTGCGCGACTTGTAGATGGTGGGCAGGATGCCCGCCACGTGGAGGCGGGGATTGAGCTTGGCGCGGATGCGGTCGATCGTCTTCAGCAGCTGCTGCATGCCCTTCATGCCGAAGTACTCGCACTGGAGCGGGATGATCACCTCGTCGGACGCCACGAAGGCGTTGATGGTGAGCACGTTGAGCGCCGGCGGGCAGTCGATGATCACGTAGTCGTAGCGGCGCTGCGCCGGCTCCAGCTTCTCCTTGAGGATGCCCTCGCGCCCGATCTCGTTGTAGAGCTGCGCCTCGGCGCCCGAGAGCTCGATGTTGGCGGGGACGAAGTGCACACCGATGTTCTCGGCCTCCAGGATCACCTCGTTCACCGAGACCTCGGGGTCGACCAGCAGCTCGTAGATCGTCTTCTCGAGCTCGTCGGGGACCTTGACCCCCATGTTGATCGTCAGGTGGGCCTGGGCGTCGAGGTCGACGAGGAGCACGCGCTGCTCCTTCTCCGCCAGCGCGGCGCCCAGGTTGACGGCCGTGGTGGTCTTGCCCACCCCGCCCTTCTGGTTCGCGATCGAGATCACCCGGGCCATCGGTGCGGTCCGAGTCTACCCGTAGAATCCCGGTGATGTTCGGGCTGCCGCTGCTTGCCGGCCTGGTCGGACTGGCATTCGGCGCCATCCTCCTGAAGCAGTTCGCCGACCGCCGGCGGCCGCACCAGGCGGCGTGGGGAGGAGCGCTGATCTGCTTCGGCGCCGCCGCCCTCTGGGAGGCGGCCGGCGTCTACGGCGGCTGGACCCCGCTCCTCTACAAGGGCTATTACCTGCTGGGCGCCATCCTCAATGTGGGCTGGCTGGGCGTGGGCACGATCTACGTGCTGGCGCCGCGGCGGTGGGGCCACCTGGCGGCGGCGATCATGGGCGTGGTCACGGTGCTGGCCGTGCCCGCGGTCCTGGTCGCGCCCACGGATGCGCACCTGCTGATGGCCGCGGTGCCCGGCCGGGGGGCGATCGGCGCCCCCGCCACCCTCTTCCCGCCGCTGACCAACTCGATCGGCTCCGTGATCCTGATCGGGGGCGCCGCGTGGTCGGCCGTGAAGGGCTATCGCAGCCACGCCGGGGCGGGCCGCGTGGTGGGCATGGTGCTGCTGGCCGCGGGCGCCCTGATCGTGGCCGGGACCCATACGGTCGCGCAGGTCCGTAACCTCTACGCCGTTCAACCTGTTGGTGAGGCCATCGGGATCCTGGTGATGTTCATCGGCTACCTGGCGGTGGAGGCGCAGGCGCTCCCCATTCGGAGGAGATCAGCGGCCTAGCCGCAACCCTTGTTCATCGACATCGCCATCGCCATCGCGCTGCTGGTGGCGATCTATGTCGGCTATCAGCGCGGCGTCGTGCAGCCGCTGCTGGTGGAGATCTTCTTTCTGGGCGCGCTCCTGATCATCATCCGCGACCGCCACGCCTACCAGACCGCGATGGAGAAGTACCTCCACACCAACGCGGTGCTGGACGTGTTCCTGGCCCTGATCGTGGCCGTGGTGGCCGGCTTCGTGGGCGGCCAGCTGGGCGCCATGATCCACCGGATGCCGGTGGTGCGCGGAGTCGACGGGTTCCTCGGCATCTTCGTGCACGCCGCCTTCGTGCTCCTGATCAGCTACAGCCTGCTCTCGGCCCTGGTCGCCTTCGACAAGGCATTCGGGCCCACGGTGAACGCGGCCACGCTGACCCTGAAGCAGGTGCAGGCGCTGCAGAACAACATCGACGGCAACCCGCTCACCGCCTTCTTCGTCGACGAGAAGGACCTCGCCAAGCTGAAGGCGGAGTCCACCCAGCCGGGTGGCGCCCGCCTCGAGACGGTCTCCCAGCTCAGCCAGCTGCAGAACTTCTACGAGCAGTTCCTGCAGCCGCAGCTGGCCAGTTCGCGAGCGGCGCCGGTGATCATGTCGATCGGCCAGAAGATCCCGATCATCGGCCACGCCGGGCCCAAGGACCTGCCCAAGACGGCGGTCACCCCCTCGCCCTCGATCAAGCCCTCCGCCTCGCCCACCAAGTAGTGGCGCGGCCGTCGCCTCCCGGCCGGCCCGCCGCCCCGGCCACCTCGACTTCGTCGTCATGTCCGTCTACTGGGTGGCGATCGGCTACCTCTGGAACTCCATGGGCCTGCTGGTGGTGCCCTACCTGGTCGAGCACCTCGTCGGCAAGCAGCTGGAAGGCACCGCCACCGCCCTGATGGAGAACCTGGGCACCGTGGTGGCCATCGTCTGGCAGCCGCTGGCGGGAGCCATCTCCGACCGCACGCGCACGCGCTGGGGTCGCCGGCGGCCCTTCATCTTCATCGGCACCCTCGGGGATGCCGTGTTCCTGACCGCGATCGC
This sequence comes from Candidatus Dormiibacterota bacterium, assembly GCA_036565325.1. Classification (GTDB taxonomy): domain Bacteria; phylum Chloroflexota; class Dormibacteria; order Dormibacterales; family Dormibacteraceae; genus CF-28. The sequence continues at coordinate 8,243 of DATCNF010000248.1, forward strand.
GCTCTCCGGCGCGTACCTGCCCCTGGTGGCCGGCTACGTGCTCCTGCAGCTGGCCTCCAACACGGCCCAGGGTCCCTACCAGGGCCTGCTGCCGGACCTGGTGCCCGAAGCCCAGAAGGGCACCGCCAGCGGCTACTACGGCGTCTCCAACCTGGTCGGCACGCTGCTCGGCGCGGGGCTCTCGGGGCTCATCCTGGCCCATGCCGGGATCGGCGCGGTGCTGGCCAGCGTCGCGCTCGCCCTCCTCGGCACCATGCTCCTGACCGTGACGCTGGTCCCCGACGACGCCCAGGCGACGGAGTCGCTGGACCGGCCGCTGGCGCTGGTCCGGCGCACCTTCAGCGCCCCGCTCCGAAACCGGCCCTTTCTGTGGCTGATGGCCTCCCGCCTCCTGATCCTGATGGGGATCGTGGGCATCCAGACCTTCCTCTACTTCTACTTCAGTAACGTCTTCTTCCACGGCGACGCGGCCCGGGTCGGCACGGCCTTCTCGACCACCCTCGGCTCGGCGATAGTGGTGGCGGTGCTGGTCAGCCTTCCCGCCGCCCGGCTCTCGGACCGCGTGGGCAGGCGGCCCCTGGTCTGCGCCAGCGGGCTGATGGGCGCGGCGGGCACCATTGTCCTGGTGTTCAGCCACTATCAGTGGGTGCCGGGCGCGCTCCTGGAACCGCTGGCCAGGGTGTTGGGCGTGCCTGACCTGGCGGCCCAGGCGTCGCTGGTGGGGCTCGTGATCGGGCTCGGGCTGGGCACCTTCTTCTCGGTCGACTGGGCCTTCATCACGGACGTGATCCCGGCCGCCGAAGCCGGGCTCTTCATGGGCTTCTCGAACCTCGCCACGGCGGGCTCCGGCCTCCTGGCCCGGGGCGTGGCGGGCCCGCTCCACGACCACTTCAACCAGGGGCCGCAGATCCTCGGGCTGCCGGGCGGCTACCCGGTCATCTTCTCGATCTTCTTCGTCTGGCTGCTGCTCGGCAGCGTCCTCATATACAAGGTTCCGGAGAAGCGAAGACGAGCATCGATCTCACCGGCCTGAAGCCCTGGGGCGGCCTCGCCACCGCCGGCCTCGCCGAGGCCGACGCGGTGGTGGCGGGCATCGCCTATGACGGCTCGGCCGTGTACCGGAAGGGGGCCGCGCTGGCGCCGGCCGAGATCCGCCGCCTCTCGCCGGTGATGCCGCCGGTGACCGAGTCGGGCACCGCGCTGGTCGAGCTCGGGCTCCACGACCTCGGCGACCTCGACGGCGGGCCCGCCATCGAAGACTCCTGGCCGGGCATCGCACGGCGCCTGGGCGAGGCGCCGCCCGGCGCCCTGCTGACGGTGCTCGGCGGCGACCATTGCTCGGCGATCCCGGTCCTCGCCGCGCAGGCCCGCCGCCACCCCGACCTGGCGGTGCTCTGGTTCGACGCCCACCCCGACCTCAACGACTTCTCCCGAGGCAGCCGCTGGAGCTGCGGCTGCGCGCTCACCCGGGCCCTGGAGTGCGCGGGGCTGGAGCCCTCGGCCGCCATCCTCGCCGGCTGCCGGGACTTCGACCTCGACGAGCTCGAGTTCGTGGGCCGCCACGGGCTCCTGATGCTGCAGATCGGGCGGGTGGCCGCCGATCCCAGGGCGGCCGGGGAGGCCATCGCCGACGCGGTCGGCTCGCGCCCGCTGCACATCTCGTTCGACATCGACGTCCTGGACCCGGCCTTTGCGCCGGGCACCGAGATCGCCAGCGCCGGCGGCCTGAGCACCCGCCAGGCGCTGGAGCTGCTGGGCACGGTCGCCGCCCGCTGCCGGCTGGTGGGCCTGGACGTGGAGGAGGTCTCGCCGCCCCTGGACCACGCCGACATCACCTCGCTGGCGGCGCTCAAGATCGTGTTCGAGTTCTGGGGCATGGCATGGAAACCGCCGACGTAGTCATCGCCGGCGGTGGCGTCATGGGCTGCGCGCTGGCCTATCAGCTGGCGAACCGCGGCGTCGACGTGGTGCTCCTCGAGCGCGGGGCCCTGGGCGCGGAGTCGACCGGCAAGTGCGCGGGCGGCGTGCGCCAGCAGTTCTCGAACGAGGCCAATGTGCGCGTCATGCGGCTGGCCGTGCGCATGCTCAGCAACTTCGAGGCCGAGCTGGGGGCGACAGCCGACTTCCGCCAGAACGGGTACCTGTTCGTGCTCACCCGGCCGCAGGACGTCGAGGACTTCCACGCGCTCATGGAGATGTGGCACCGGGTCGGCCTCAGCGAGGCGCGCTGGGTCGATCCTGAGGAAGCCCGCTTCCTGTCGCCCATCCTGGAGGTCGGCGACGTCCTGGGCTGCAGCTTCTGCCCGAGTGACGGCATCGCGGGGCCGGCCGACGTGACCGCCGGCTACGCGGCCGCCGCCCGCCGTCACGGGGCCCGGATCCGGGAGGGGGTCGCGGTGACCGGGGTCGAGGTCACCGGCGGCCGGGTGGCGGGCGTGGGGACCGCCGCCGGCGAGATCGCCACCCGGGTGCTGTTCAACTGCGCCGGCGCCTGGTCGGCCGCCATCGGCGGCATGGCAGGTGTAGAGGTGCCGGTGCTGCCCTACCGGCGGCACATCTTCGTCAGCGACAGCTTCCCGGCGGTGCCGCGAAGCAACCCGATGACCGTCGACTTCGCGACCTCGCTCTACTTCCATCCCGAGGGCGACGGCGTGCTGTTCGGGATGAGCGACCGCCAGGAGGCGAGCACCTTCAACCAGGACGTCGACTGGGGCTTCCTGGAGCGGACCGTCGAAGCGGCCGCGCGCCGGGCGCCCGCGCTGGCGGAGAGCGCCAGTGTCAAGACCGGTTGGGCCGGGCTCTACGAGGTCACGCCCGACCACCAGGCGATCCTGGGCCCGGTGGAGGGGGTGGAGGGCTTCTGGTGCGCCTGCGGCTTCAGCGGCCACGGCTTCATGCAGGCGCCGGCGGCGGCGCTGCTGCTGGCCCAGCTGCTGACCACGGGCGAGTGCGAGCTGGACATCTCGGCCTTCTCCCACGGCCGCTTCGCGCGCGGCGGGCTGGTCGCCGAGCGCAACGTGATCTAGATCAGCCGGACCAGGACGGCGACCACGATGCCGATGCCGATGAGCATCAGGACGCCGGCGCAGCCCACCTGGACCGCGGTGTAGACGGGCCCGCCGGTGGCCGCGTAGGTCGGCCCGATCTGGGCGCGGCTGCGGCGCGTGTTGACCGCGCCCAGCAGCCAGACCACCCCCACCAGCAGCGCGAACCCGCCCATGGCGAGGCCGATGAGGGTGTTCCTCACGGCTCCGAGTATGGTCGTTTGCCGTGACGCGAGCCTTCGTCGCGCTGACCCCGCCCGACGCTCAGCGCGCGCAGCTGGGGGCCTACGTCGAGCGCTGCCGGGCGGCCGCGCCGGACTTCCGCTGGGTGGCTCCCGAGAGCGTGCACCTGACTCTGCGCTTCCTGGGCAGGGTGGAGGCGCCGGCCCTGGCCGACCTCTCCGGGCGCCTGCGCGAGATCCGCCAGGCGCCGTTTGAACTGCGCCTCCTGGGGCTGGGCACCTTCGGCGGCCGGCGTCCCTCCGTGATCTGGCTGGGGCTCGCTGAGGGGGTGGAGCCGGCGGCCACCCTGGCGCGCGCGGTGGAGGCGGAATGTGCCGCAG
>DATCNF010000249.1:0-2492 GCA_036565325.1 Candidatus Dormiibacterota bacterium
GACTACCCCGGAGGCGGCGTCACTTTTTCGCCGGACTCGAAGATCCGCTGCGGAGAGTAGGGCAGCCGCGTCAGCTTGATCCCCTGCGAGCGGACCGCGTCGGCGACCGCGTTGGCCACCGCCCCGAAAGCACCCACCGTGCCAGCCTCCCCGATGCCCTTGCTGCCCACGGTGGTGTGGGGGCTGGGCGATTCCAGGTGGTGGATCTCGACCGCCGGCACGTCGGTGGCGAGCGGAACCAGGTAGTCGAGCAGGGTGGCGGTCTGCAGCTGGCCGTCCTCTGTGTAGACATGCTCTTCGAGCAGGACGTTCCCGATGCCCATCGCCACCCCGCCCCGGACCTGGGCGTCGGCCAGCTCCGGGTGGAGGATGGTGCCGGCGTCCTCGACGGCCACGTAGCGGGTGACGCGCGCCACCAGCGTGACCGGGTCGACCTCGGCCACGGCCAGGTGGGCTCCGCTGGGGAAGACCTGGACCGGGTCCACGGTCTCGACGACGTCCGTGCCGGGCGCCATGTCCACGGCTGCGACCTGGCGCAGGCAGCGGACCACCGCCTCCGTGACCCCCACCGCGCCCCGGCTGGCGAAGGTGCCGCTGCCGAAGGGCGCGAGGTCGGTGTCGCCCTCGACCACGTCCACCTGCTCGGGCAGGATCCCCAGCTCGCGGGTCGCCAGCAGCCGGTAGGTCTCGGCGTGGCCCTGGCCGGCCTCGGCGGCGCTGGTGCTGATCAGCAGCCGGCCTTCGGCGGTGACCTGGATGCGGGCGGCGTCGAGACCCGGAATCGAGGTGACCCCGCGCCGCCGGTAGTCGGCGCTCCCGGTCCCGCTGTGCTCGTTGAAGAACCCGATCCCGATGCCGAAGAGGCGGCCCGCTGCTCGCGCGGCGTCGCGCTCCCGCAGAAGCTGCGGATAGCCGGACCGGGCGCTCAGCTCGTCGAGCAGCCGCGGGTAGTCGCCGGAGTCCAGGGGCCGGCCCACGACGCTGGTCACCGGCGTCCGCGGGTGCGCGTTCCGCCGCCGCAGCTCGAGGGGATCGATGCCCAGCGCGGCGGCCACCTCGTCCACCATCCGCTCGGTGGCGTGAACGGCCGCGTTCATGCCCACGCCCCGGTAGGGCCCGACCGGGCAGCGGTGCGACGAGATGCCCTGAGCCGCGAAGCGGTAGGCGGGGAGCGCGTAGGGCCCGAACAGCGTCTGGGCGCAGGTGGCCGGGTACAGGGAGGTCGTGAAGTCCGTGATCCCGGCGGCGCCGACGTCGGCCGTGACCCGGGCCTCGACGGCCAGGAAGTTGCCGTCGGCGGCCACCGCCAGGCGCAGGCGGACCTCGATGTCGTGGGCGTGGGCGCTCGCCAGCAGGTTCTCACGGCGGTCCTCGACCCAGCGCAGGACGCGGCCGGTCTCACGGGCGGCGGCGGCCAGGGCGATCTCCTCGGCGAAGACGTTGGCCTTGAGGCCGAAGCCGCCGCCCACCCGGGGGACCAGCACCCGGATCACCTGCTCGTCCACGCCGATCGCCTCGGCGACGTGCCGGCGGACCATGTGCGGGACCTGGGTCGAGGTCCAGAGCTCGAGGCGATCGCCTCGCGGCCAGGCGATGACGCCCCGCGTCTCCAGCGGGAGCGGGGTCTGCCGGGCCGCGGTGTAGGTCTCCTCGAACACGTGGGCAGCCCCGGCGAACGCCTCGTCGACGCCGCCGCTGTCGAAGTTCGACTCGAAGCGCGCCACGCCCGGTTCCAACGGGAGCGGGCGCCAGTCCACCTCGACGGCGTCCGCGGCGTCCTCGGCCGCGGCGCGATCGGCGCCCCAGGTCATGGCCACCGCCTCGCCTGTGTAGCGGGTACGCTCCAGTCCCAGGGACCGGCCCCCCCGAATCCCATCGATCGCCGCGTGCGCGTACGGCGACCTCACGAAGGCGACCTCCAGCGCGTCCGGCGGCAGCTCGACGTCGGCCAGGTAGCCACCGGTCAGAGCCATTCCAGGATCGCCTCCACGATCGGCGTGTAGCCGGTGCAGCGGCAGATGTTGCCTGTCAGCAGGTCCCGGAGCTCCTCCGGCTCGGGCCTCTGTCCCGACCGCCGGATGGCCTCCGCGCTGACCAGGAAGCCGGGCGAGCAGAACCCGCACTGGAATGCGCGACGGCGCTCGCAGGCCTGGGCGAGGGCCGGGTCGAGTCCCTCCACCGTGGTGACCTGGTGCCCGTCGGCCTGCACGGCCAGCACCAGGCAGGAGCGGGCCGCTGCTCCGTCCACGAGCACGGTGCAGGCGCCGCAGACGCCGTGCTCGCATCCGAGGTGGGTCCCCGTCAAGCGCAGCCGGTCCCGCAGCAGGTCGGCCAGCGTCAGCCGCGGCTCGACCTCGCCCGACCAGGGCTTGCCGTTGACGCTGAGGTCCACCTTCATGCCCGCGCCTCCGCGACCACGCGGTCGACCAGCGCGGCGCCCACCCGCCGCCGGTAGGCGGCGCTGGCGTGGATGTCGCCGGTGGCCTCGATCT
>DATCNF010000250.1:0-6042 GCA_036565325.1 Candidatus Dormiibacterota bacterium
AGCAGAGCGTCTTTGTAGCCCTGGGCGCCGGTGCAGGCGTTGGCGTTGCCGCTGTTCACGACCAGCGCCTGGACCCGGCTCTGCTGGAGGTGGAGCTGGTCGATGACCACCGACGCGCTCTTGACCTTGTTGGTCGTGAAGACGCCGCCGGTGTCGCAGGGGTGGAGGCTGTGGAGCACGACCAGGTCGTCCTTCTGCCCGCTGGGGATGGCGCCGGCGCCCGCCGTGAAGGCCTTGATGCCGCAGGCCGCGGTGCCGGCGTGGAAGCCTCGCGGATAGGTCACCCCTACGGCCATTGCGGCACCGCTGGCAAGCCCGCCGTGCGATCCAGGCCGAAGGCGATGTTGAAGCACTCCACGCCCTGGCCGGAGGCGCCCTTGACCAGGTTGTCGAGGGCGGCCGTGACCACCGCCTTGCCGTCCTGGGCGCCCACGTTGACGAGGCAGAGGTTGGTCTTGCTGGCCAGCTTGGTGGAGGGGGTCTGCGCGACGACCCTGGTGAAGGGGTGGCCGGCGTAGAACTCGCGGTAGGCCTCGGCCAGCTGCGCCGGGCTGCCCGCGGCATCGAAATAGCAGGTGGCCAGGATGCCGCGCACCATCGGCACCAGGTGGGGCACGAAAGTGATCCGCGGCGCCCGGCCGTCGGGGGCCACCCCCGACAGCTCCTGCACCAGCTCGGGCAGGTGCCGGTGCCCGCTCAGCGCGTAGGCGGTGACGGCCTCGTCGACCTCGGCGAAGTGGCTGCCCAGGCCCGGGCTGCGGCCGGCGCCGGAGACACCCGACTTGGCGTCGACGACCACGTCGGAGGCCACCAGGCCGGCGTGCACGGCGGGCGCCAGGGCCAGGATGGAGGCCGTCGAGTAGCAGCCGGGGACGGCCACCAGCTGGGCCTGGGCGATCTCCTCCGCGTGCAGCTCGGGCAGCCCCAGCACGGCCCGACCCAGGAGGTCGGGGGCGGGATGGTCCTGCTGGTACCAGCGCGGGTACTGAGCGGCGTCCTTGAGCCGGTAGTCGGCGCTCATGTCGATCACGCGAGCCCCTGCCTGGAACCAGGCGGCGGTGCGCGCCGCGCCCGCGTTGTGGGGCAGGCAGCTGAAGATCACGTCGACCTGGTCGGGCTCGACCTCCTCGGCGAAGACCCCCTCCAGGTTGAGCAGGGGGAAGACGTCCTGATAAGGTCTGCCGGCCTGGCTGCGGCTCGTGAGCTGCACCAGCTCGACCTCTGGATGGCCCGCCAGCAGGCTGACCGCGGTCATCCCCGCGTAGCCGTTGGCCCCCGCCACGGCCGCTTTGAGCTTGGGCATCGAATGAATGATTATGCACGTGAAGCGCATAAAGATGCGTTCACATCAAACTCTGAGCAATGGCTGAGGGATCTCTTACAGAGGCCTCTTAGGCTCCTGGTCATGGCTTTCGCCCGCGGCGCCGCCCATCGGCCCTCGGTGCTGGTCGCGGCGCGCTTCCTGGACCCCGGAGCCGTGGCGGCGGTCGCCCTGGCCCTGGTCGCGATCGCCACTCCCCTCACGCATCTACCCCCTCTCTGGGCTGCCGCCGCCGCGCTGGCGGCGGCGGTTCTCGGCCTCAACGCCCGCCGCCGCAACCTCAAGCCGCGGCGGCCGACCGTCGACCACGTGCGCTCGCTGGTCCTCAGCGTGCTGGCCATCCTGCTCGCCATGGCCGGCTTCGCCGTGGTGGCCCCGTCGCTGCTGGTGCAGCTCCAGGCGCGCCTGACCCACTAGCCCAAGTGTTTGACGAGCCCACCACTATGTGCCGGACGCCGGCTCGCCGGGGTGAGTGCTCGGGCAGGCCGCAAGCGCAATAAGAGTGGTATTCCGTACGTTCCAGCAGTTATGGTTCCCAGCCAACGGCACCGTTCAGGCTAGACGGGGCATTCGCGTGGGATTAAGCTGATATAGACGATGTCAGGAAAACTGTCGATCAAGACTCCGCTTCGCCCTGAACAACGGGCGTACCTGGAAGCCCAGCGCGAGTTGCTGCGGGGCCTTCCACATTCCGATGATGTGGCCCAGGCCCTCGAAGAGCTAGATCCAGAGCGGGTCAGCGCGGAAGACGTTGAGGAGGACGACTTCCACCTCTCCCGCGAGTACCGGAACCGCAGTACAGCCTAGTTCTTCACTCAGGCTTTACTAGCTGCTGCCAGGCGGGTGAGCAGTCCAATTCCAGGACACGGTCCAGCGCGTTCACGGATCCCAGCAAATCCGCGAGTTGCAGGCCTGGTGGATTGCGATCCTTGTTGTATAGCTCCATCTCGCGCCGGTCGACCCAGAACAACCTCGCCTTCACGAATGAACCGATACGGGTCGGCCTCTCGAGTACATAGTCCACCTGGTTCGGGGCGCCCGTGCTCATGTCCATGAAGAACAAGACGTCGTGGGCGTTGAAGAGCAAGGGCCGGGAGACGACGACCACTGGGTGGGTCTCAAAGTTCCGCCCGTCGCTGAAGGTAACGTCCAGCCACAGCTGCGCTCCCGGCCGGGATCGACCGTCGGCGAGTTCGTCGTAGCTGCCAGGGCTGATGTAGTCGCGCATCTCGCGGGCTATCTGTTCAAAGACACCCGGCTTAGCCTCAAACACACTACCGAGTCGTTTGATCCTAGTCCGCACCACGGGCGTGGGTTTGTACGGGCGCCAGATCTCGACTACCTGCACCTCATCGCGGCCGTTCCGGTGGAAGCGCTCGTTGCTGAGCACTATGAAGATCCGCTTCAGAAACCGGTCGGACCGAGGATCCCAGACTTTGACAATGTCGCCGCGTCGGATGTCATCGACCGGGGTCATGCGGTGCGAGTGTGCCACAAGCATCCGAGGGTCTCGCCGCAGTCTGACCACGGGTGCCCGCCCAGCGATGTTGCCGCACTGAAGTCCACGTTAAAGGCGAGGCAGATGGGTCCTGCGTCTGGCCGCGCAGTTCATTCCACCTTCAGGAAGAAGCAGCTCCGGGCCCCGGTGTGGCAGGCCGGGCCGTGCGCGTGGACCTTGAGCAGGACGGTGTCGGAGTCGCAGTCCAAGCGGACCTCGAGCACGTCCATGTAGTGCCCTGAGGTGGACCCCTTCTCCCAGAGGCCCCGCTCGCGGGAGTGGAACCAGGCCCGCCCGCTCGCGCGCGTGCGCGACCATGCCTCCTGGTCCATGTAGGCCACCATCAGGACCTCGCCGGTCTCCGCGTCCTGGGCCACGGCCGGCACCAGGCCCTTCGAGAAGTCGGGTTGGGGATCGCTCATCTACGAACTTCCAAACCGCGCCCGGCCAGCTCCTCTTTCACCTGCGCGATCGTGAGCTCGCCGAAGTGAAAGATCGAGGCCGCCAGCGCCGCCTCGGCGCCGCCCTCGGTCAGCGCCTGGTACATGTGCGCGGCGCTGCCGGCGCCCCCCGACGCGATCACCGGCAGCCGCACCGCCGCCGAGACGGCGGCCGTGAGCTCGAGGTCGTAGCCGTCGTGGGTGCCGTCCCGGTCCATCGAGGTGAGCAGGATCTCCCCCGCTCCCAGCCGCTCGGCCTCGGCCGCCCACTCCACGGCGTCACGTCCGGTGGCCCGGCGCCCGCCGTGCGAGTAGACCTCCCACCCGCTCCCGCCCTCCCGCCGGCGAGCGTCGATGGCGAGAACCATGCACTGGGAGCCGAAGATCTCGGCGCCGCGCGTCAGCAGGGCCGGGTCGGCGAGGGCGGCGGAGTTGACGGAGACCTTGTCGGCGCCGTGCGAGAGCAGAGATTGGATGTCGTCGGTGCTGCGCACCCCGCCGCCCACGGTGAGCGGGATGAAGACCTGGTCGGCGGTGCGGGCGACCGCGTCGAGCAGGATCTCGCGCTCGTCGGAGGAGGCCGTGATGTCCAGGAAGACCAGCTCATCGGCGCCCTCCCGGCTGTAGGCGCCGGCCAGCTCGGCGGGGTCGCCGGCGTCCTTGAGGTCGAGGAAGCGCACGCCCTTGACCACGCGGCCGGCGGTCACGTCCAGGCAGGGGATGACGCGCTTAGCCGGCACCGCAGATGTCCAGGAAGTTCTTGTAGACGCGGAGCCCATCGGCTGCGCTCATCTCGGGATGGAACTGGGTCCCCATCAGGTTGGCCCGGGCCGCGGCGGCGGCCGGCGAATGCTCGGTGGAGGCGATCGCCTGCGGTGAGCGATCGGGCGTGTAGGAGTGCACGAAATAGAAGTAGGAGGCGTCCTCGATGCCCTGCCAGAGGGGCGACCACTCGGCCTGGTGGAGGCGGCACCAGCCGATCACCGGAAGCCGCGCCGAGCTCCCTACCTTGACCACCGAGCCCTCGAACAGTCCGAGGCCCGAGTGCACGCCGTGCTCCTCGGAACGCTCGAACATCAGCTGGTAGCCGAGGCAGACCCCGAGGATCGGCATCCCCTTGCGCGCCAGCTCGACCACCCGCCGCCCCAGCCCGCCCTCCGACAGCCTGTCGAGGGCCGGCTTGAACGCGCCCACCCCCGGCAGCACCATCCCGTTGGCGCGCGCCAGCTCGTCCTGGTCGGCGACCAGGCGAGGCGAGGCGCCCGAGCTCTGGAGCGCCTTCTGCACCGAGCGCAGGTTGCCGACGCCGTAGTCGACGATGGCGATCAACCCAGCAGTCCCTTGGAGGAGGGCACGTCCGGGCCCCTGCCCAGCGTCATGGCCTCGCGCAGCGCCAGGCCCAGCGCCTTGGCCGCCGACTCCGCGATGTGGTGCCGGTTGCGGCCCCGGATGAGGTCGACGTGGAGCGTGGCGCCGACGTGGATGGAGAAGGCGCGCCACCACTCCTCGAGGGTCTCCGACTCCAGGGTACCGATGCGGCCGCGCAGGGGCAGGTTGTAGGAGAGGAACGGCCGCTTTCCGAGGTCGATCACGACCCTCGCCAGGGACTCGTCGAGGGGCGCGTAGGCGGACGCGAAGCGGCGGATCCCGACCCGGTCGTCGAGGGCCTTGGAGAGCGCCTGCCCGATCACGATCCCGGCGTCCTCCATCAGGTGGTGGGGGTCGACCTGGACGTCGCCCGCGCCCTTGAACTTGAGGTCGAAACCGCCGTACCGCGCGACCTGCTCCAGCATGTGGTCCAGGAAGGGCAGGCCCGTGGCCACGTCGATCAGGGCACCGTGGTCGAGGCGGACCTCGCACTCGATCTGGGTCTCCCGGCTGTTGCGCCTGACCAAGGCTGCGCGATCAGTCATCGCCCAGCCTCACCTCGACCGCGTTGGCGTGCGCCGTCAGGCCCTCCATGCGCGCCAGTGTGCGCGCCGCCTCCTGCAATCCCTGCAGGTCGCCCCGGGTCACCGAGGCCACGCTTGTCCGCTTCAGGAAGGAGTAGACGCCGAGCGGCGAGGAGAAGCGGGCCGAACCGGAGGTGGGCAGTGTGTGGTTGGGGCCGATCACGTAGTCGCCGAGCGTGACCGCCGCGTAGTCGCCGAGGAAGACGGCGCCCGCGTTCTCGACCAGCGGCAGCCAGCGCGCGGGGTCCTCGGCCACGATCTCCAGGTGCTCGGGAGCGAAGTCGTTCACGACCTGGAACGCCTGCTCGAGGTTGTCGGCGAGGATCACAGCGAGGTGTGCCGCGGCCACCACCTCGGCCCGGTCGAGCCGCTCCAGGAGGCCCGCGAACTCCTCCTCCACGGCGTCGGCGAGGGGCGCCGAATCGGTCACCAGGACCGCCCAGGCCAGGGGGTCGTGCTCCATCTGAGAGGCCAGGTCGGCGGCCACGAAGTCGGCGCGTGCGCGGCCGTCGGCGACCACCATGATCTCGGTCGGCCCGGCGATCCCGTCCACCCCCACCACCCCGTAGACCTCCTTCTTGGCCAGGGTGACGTAGATGTTGCCGGGCCCGGCGATGAAGTCCACGCGCGGGATGCCGGCGGTCCCGTAGGCCATGGCCGCGATGGCCTGGGCGCCGCCCGCCCGGTAGACCTCGTCCACGCCGGCGATCGCCGCCGCGGCCAGGATGGCGGTGGGCAGGCCGCCGTCGGCGGCGGGCGGCGTGCACATGATCAGCTCCCGCACCCCGGCGACCCGGGCCGGGATGGCCGTCATCAACACAGTCGAGGGAT
>DATCNF010000251.1:0-8887 GCA_036565325.1 Candidatus Dormiibacterota bacterium
ATTCCGAGGCCGGCGGCGGGCAGGCCGTCGTCAACGTCGACGACCGGGGCGGGGCCGAGGCCGCGGGCCGCCACCTGGTCGACCTCGGGCACCGGCGGGTGGCGCTGATCCTGCCGCCGCCGGCTCGCTCCCAGGCCGGCCTAACCGCGGTCGCGGCGCGCCGGCTGGCCGGCTACCGCGCGGCGCTCTGCGATCTGCCAGAGCCCTTCCTGGTCACGGCCAGCGCCACCCTGGAGGCCGGCGCGCGCGCCTTCCGAGCGCTGCCCCGCGGCCCCGAGCGCCCGACGGCGGTGCTGGCGATGAGCGACATGGCCGCGATCGGCCTGATGGCGGCGGCTCGCGAAGCCGGCCTGCGGGTTCCGGAGGACCTCTCGGTGGTCGGCTTCGACGACCTCCCGCTGGCGGCCTGGACCGACCCCGGCCTGACCACCGTGCGCCAGCCGATTGTGGAAAAGGGCCGCCTGGCGGCGGCACTGCTGGTCAGGCTGCTGGGGGGCGAGACGGTGGCTTCGCCGCCTCCGCTCACCACCAACCTGGTGCGACGGGGGTCGACGAGCGCCCCGGGAGGTGAGGGCTAAGGGGGAGGGCGGTAATTGCGAAACGGACGGTGAAAGCGAACAATGGCGTTACAGAAGGCGGATTCGCCGGCCTCACCTGGGGCGGCTAAGGGGTGATAGATGCGTATAGCGAATCTCAAGGTCGTATGGGCCCTGGCTCTGGGAGCCGCGGTGGTCCTCACGGCCTGCGGCAACAGCACGACCAACACCGGCACTGGCGGCAAGATCGGCGGCAGCCTCGACGTGCTGGCGGTCTGGTCGGGGGCGGAGCAGGACTCCTTCATGGCCGTCCTCAAGCCCTTCGAGGACCAGACCGGCATCACGGTCAACTACGAGAGCACTCGCGACCAGGACGCGGTCCTGACCACCCGGGTCACGGCCGGCAACCCGCCGGACCTGGCCGCCGCGCCCAGCCCCGCCCTGCTCACCAAGTTCGCCCAGCAGGGCAAGGTCGTGGCGCTCAACGACATCATGGATATGAACGCGCTCAAGTCGGAGTACCAGCAGAGCTGGATCGACCTGGGCACGATCAACGGCAAGCTCTACCAGATCTTCTCCTGGGCCGCGCTCAAGGGCCTGGTCTGGTACGACCCCAAGGTGTTCACGGCCAAGGGCTACACGGTTCCCAAGACCTGGCAGGACCTGATCACCCTCCAGACCAAGATCAAGGCCGACGGGACCACGCCCTGGTGCCTCGGCCTCGAGAGTGGCGCGGCCTCGGGCTGGCCGGGCAGCGACTTCCACAAGGAGATCGTCCTCAGCCAGGCCGGGCCGACGGTCTACGACAGCTGGTGGCAGGGCAAGACCAAGTGGAGCTCCTCTGACATCAAGGCGGCCTGGACCACCTTCGGCACCGTGCTCGGCCCCGGCGACGCCAACCTCTACGGCGGCAAGAACTTCGCCGTCTCGACCAACTTCGGCGACGCCGGCACCCCCATGTTCTCCACCCCGCCCAAGTGCGACATGCTCAACCAGGCGTCCTTCATCACCGACTTCTTCGTGAAGGCAGTGCCTTCCCTGAAGGCGGGCGAGGACTTCAACTTCTTCCCGCTGCCCGACGCCAGCACCAAGTTCACGGGCGCCCACGTGGTGTCCGGCGACACCTTCTCCGTGTTCAAGAAGACCCCGCAGTCGGAGGCCCTGATCAAGTACCTGGCCACCGCCGAGGCCCAGGACATCTGGGTCAAGCGGGGCGGCAAGATCTCGCCCAACAACAAGGTCAGCCTCAACGACTACCCGGACGCGATCGCGAAGCTCACGGCCCAGACGCTGACCCAGGCCAAGATCGCCAAGTACGACGCCGGCGACCTGATGCCTGCCGACATGAAGAACGCCTACTGGTCCGCCATCCTGTCCTTCGTCCAGGACCAGACCAAGCTGGATTCCATACTTGCCGGACTCGACAAAGTCCAGTCCACGGCCTATACGGGTTAGCGGCGATTTAGCGGAGGTAAGGGCATGGACTGGGGGACATTCCTAACCACACAGCTGCCGATCGCGGTGGTCGTGATCGTCGGCGTGCCAGTTGTCCTGGCGGGCTACATCGTGGGCAGCGAGTACCTGGTGCGCCTGCTGCCGGACAGCCTCCGTCCGCGGGTCAGGCCCTGGATCTGGGTCTGGCCCGCCCTTGCCTTCGTGGCCGCGTTCCTGGTCCTACCGGCGTTCGGCACCGCGCTGGCGTCGTTCCAGAACAGCACCGGCCAGTTCGTCGGCTTCAAGAACTACGCCAACCAGCTGGGCGACTTCCCGTCCGGCGGCGCCTGGATCGCCATCCGCAACAACGCCTACTGGCTGGTGCTCTACACGCTCTTCGTGCTGGCTTTCGGCCTGGTGCTGGCGGTCCTCTTCGACCGCGTGCCCTATGAGACGTTCGTCAAGTCGCTGATCTTCATGCCGATGGCCATCTCCTCGGTGGCCCTGGGCGTGATCTGGAAGTTCATGTACTGGTACCAGCCGCCGGGCGCGGTCCAGACCGGGACGGCCAACGCCATCGTCACGACCCTTTTCCACACCGATCCCAGGATCTGGATCCAGGACCCCAAGATCAACAACTTCGCGATCATCGGGGCCGCGGTCTGGGGCATCACCGGCTTTGCCATGGTCATCCTGTCGGCGGCCCTGAAGGGGATCCCGGCCGACCTTCTGGAGGCTGCGCGCGTGGACGGCGCGGGCGAGCTCACGATCTTCCGGCGCGTGATCTTCCCCTTGATGATGCCCACGGTCGTGGTCGTGGGCACCACGCTGGTGATCTTCGCCCTGAAAGCATTCGACGTGGTCTATGTGATGACCGGCGGCAACTTCGAGACCGATGTGCTCGCCAACCGCATGTACAAGCTCCTCTACTTCTCGGGCAACCAGGGCGGAGCGGCCGCGGTGGCCATGATCCTGCTGCTGGCCGTGATCCCGGTCCTGATCTTCAACTTGCGTCAATTCCGGGCAGTGGAGGCACGTAGATGAGCGTTGCGGCAGCGGCGGACCGGCCGGGCAGCGCGGCCAGCGCGGCGCGCTTCTCCCCGCAGTGGATATCCGACCGCCTGTCCAGGGTGGTCCTGCACGTAGCGGTGATCAGCCTGACCGTCGCCTGGATCGTCCCCACCGTGGGCATCCTGGTCACCTCCTTCCGACCGCTCTCCGCGATCTCGGTCAGCGGCTGGTGGACGGCCCTGGCGCCGACCTACAACTTCACGCTCGAGAACTACACCAAGGTGCTCTCCAGCGGCAACCTGGGCCAGAGCTTCTTCAACAGCTTCATGATCACGATCCCGGCCACCATCATCCCGATCGCGATCGCGGCCTTCGCTGCCTACGCGTTCGCCTGGATGAAGTTTCCGGGCCGCGACTGGATCTTCCTGGGCATCGTCGGCGTGCTCGCGATCCCGCTCCAGCTCAGCTTCGTGCCCGTGCTCTCCTTCTTCGTGGCCCACGGACTCACGTCCACGAACCTGCAGCCGTACGGGCTCCAGTTCCTGCCGGTCTGGCTGGCCCACACAGGGTATGGGCTGCCCTTCTCGATCTACCTGCTGGCCAACTTCTTCCGGGCACTGCCCAGCGAGCTCTTCGAGTCAGCCGAGATCGACGGTGCGGGCACCCTCACGGTCTTCTTCCGGATCGTGCTGCCGCTGTCGGTGCCGGCGCTGGCCTCGCTGGTGATCTTTCAGTTCCTCTGGATCTGGAATGACCTCCTGGTCGCATTGATCTACGTCGGCGGGGCGCCCACCGTGGCCCCCTTGACGGTGACCCTGGCCAACCTCACCAACTCGCTGGGCCAGGGCTACCAGCTGCTGACCGCGGCAGCCTTCTTCTCGATGATCGTGCCTTTGATCGTGTTCCTATCGCTGCAGCGTTACTTCGTGCGCGGCATTCTCGCCGGCTCGGTAAAGGGGTAAAGGAGATGGCATCAGTCACCTTTGACCATGTCGTGAAGCGCTACACGGCCGACCTCACGGTCGTGAAGGACTTCAACGTGGAGATCAAGGACAAGGAGTTCATGGTCCTGGTCGGCCCCTCGGGCTGCGGCAAGTCCACCGCCCTGCGCATGCTGGCCGGCCTGGAGAGCATCACCGAGGGCGCGATCCGGATCGGCGAGCGCAAGGTCAACGACGTCGCCGCCAAGGACCGCGACATCGCGATGGTGTTCCAGTCCTATGCGCTGTACCCGCACATGAGCGTCTACGACAACATGGCCTTCCCGCTCCAGATGAAGAAGACGCCCAAGGCCGAGATCGACAAGCGCGTCAAGGACGCGTCGCGCATCCTGGGACTCGACAACTTCCTGCAGCGCAAGCCGCGCGCGCTCTCCGGCGGCCAGCGCCAGCGCGTCGCCCTGGGGCGCGCCATCGTGCGCAACCCGCAGGTCTTCCTGCTCGACGAGCCGCTCTCCAACCTCGACGCCAAGCTCCGCGGCCAGACCCGGATCGAGCTCCAGAAGCTGCACCGGGACCTGGAGACGACCTTCATCTACGTCACCCACGACCAGGTGGAGGCGATGACCATGGGCGACCGGATCGCGCTCATGTTCGACGGCATCCTGCAGCAGGTGGGGACGCCGGGCGACATCTACGACCACCCGGCCAACCTCTTCGTGGCCGGGTTCATCGGCAGCCCGACCATGAACTTCGTGCCCGTCACCACCAGCAACGGCACCGCCAAGGCGAGCGGGTTCTCGGTCAAGCTGCCGAAGTCGGTGGGCGAGGCCAAGGGCGTGCTGGGGTTCCGTCCGGAGACGCTCACGGACCGGGTCACCGAGCCCGAGAGCTCGCTGGAGATGAAGGTGGACGTGGTCGAACGGCTGGGGTCCGACCAGTTCCTCTACGGCACCGTGGGCGGCGACCAGGTAACCGCCCGGGTCGATCCCCGGATGGCCGTGGCGGTGGGCGATAGCGTGCGCCTGGGCCTCGACACCCGAACGCTCCACCTGTTCGACGCGAACACCGAAAAGGCTCTGCTTTAACCGAGAGCTACAGAGCCGCGGCCGACTTTGACGCCGCCCGGGCGCGGGCCTTTCGGCGCGCCATCCGCAACCTGCTGACCCGCAAGTCGCGGACGCTGCCCAGCCTCGAGCAGGTGCTGGCGGCCGCCGGCCGCGAGGGCCAGGCCGCCGCCGGCGAGCAGGAGATCCCGCTCGACCGCGTCGTCGGCTCCGCTTCGGGCAAGGCCAAGCTGACCGAGTTCGATCCCGGCTTCCTGCCCCTGTCGCCGCGCATGCGCGACCGCTGGATGCGGGTCTACACGACCATGACCGAAGGCGGCGACATGCCCCCCATCGACGTCTACAAGGTGGGTGACAGCTACTACGTCAGCGATGGCCACCACCGCGTCTCCGTCGCCCGCAGCCTGGGCCGGGACACGATCCCGGCCCGGGTGACCGAGGTCCGGACCCGGGCGCCCATTGGCCCGAACGTGGATGCGTCCGCCCTGCTGCGGGCGGCCGAGTTCAAGAACTTCCTGGAGGTCACGCACCTGGACCGCACCCGGCCCGGGGCGCGGCTGGAGTGCAGCCGGCTGGGGCGGTACGACGAGATCCTTCGCCACATCGCCGGCCATGCCTACTTCCTGGGCCTGGAGAGGAGCGGCGAACCGGTCTCCGTCGAGGAAGCCGCGGCCAGCTGGTACGACAACGTCTACCTGCCGGTGATCGACGTGATCCGGCGCCACAGCGTGCTCGACCACCTGCCCGGCTGGACGGAGACCGACCTCTACGTGGAGGTCACGCGGCGCTGGCTCGAGCTCAGCGAGGCCGGCGAGGAGTCCGGACCCCATCGGGCGCTGCACCGGCTGGCCGACGAAGGGGTGCTGCGGGCGCTCAACTGGTGGGGAGGCCGCCGGCGGCCGCTGCGCCTGGACTAGCAGGCGGCCCCGGCCGTGCATTCGCCCGCGGATGCACTCGTTTTCGGCGGTGTAGCGGTGCCGTCGCCGGCGGATGCACCGGGTTCCGGACCGCCCGGCTGGCTCAGCTGGAGACCGGGTTCGCCTCGCTGCTGAGCTGAGCCGCGACGCCGTCGCGCGCGGCCTGGTCGCGCTCGACGCCGAACTCGGTGTTGAGGACGAAGTCGCCCCTGCGTGCGTAGACCGCCTCGCGCTCGACGGCGGTGCGCAGGGGTTGCACGAGGGGCAGCTTCGTGAGCAGGTCCGCCTCCAGTCCTTTTATCCAGGGGTCGGGCTCCTCGCGGACGCCCCGGCCTGTCTTGATGTCGAGCATCGTGGTCACCGTCCAGGTCTGCAGAGGCTCGGGGCGATTGGTGCCGTGGATCTCCTGCGGATGGTCGCTCAAGGGCTCGCGATCGGCGAAGTCGTACTGGACCTGGCCTTCCGGGCTCACGTAGAGGAACTCCACCGCGGCTCCCGCCACGTTGACGCCGTTGAGCAGCCGGAACCGCAGCTGTTCCGCCAGGCGCGCGAAGCCCTGGCGCTCCAGTCCCGTGGCCACGTCGTGGCCGTCCTTCTGCCAGCAGGTCCAGGTGCCGTGGTAGTCCTGGAAGTCGACCAGGTGGTCCTCGCGCAGCGATCGGCAGCGGGTGCCGATGTCGGTCACGAACTCGGGGCCGTAGATCCGGCGAACGAGTCCCTCGACGTAGCGCCGTGCGTCCGGGAGGCCGTCGAAGACGGTGCTGGCCAGCAGCAAGGCCGCGTTCGAGGAGACGCTGTCGACCAGCCGCGGGCGGCCGGCCGGATCGCGGTCGATGGCCATCGCGAAATAGCCGTCACCGGCCATCCAGAACCGCTCCAGCAAGCTGCGGCGCAGGGTCTCGGCGACCTGCCGGCAGCGGTCGGCGTCCTCGGGCAGGAGCTGCGCCGCGGCCTGCAGCGCGTCGTAGGCGTAGCCCTGCACCTCGACCGACGCGATCGGCTGCGTGTAGTCGGCGATGCGGCCGTCGCGGTGGATGTACGAGGTGCCCGAATCCTTCCAGGCCTGGAAAGGGATGCCGCGGGGGTTGGTGCGACAGAACTCCAGCAGGGTCAGCGGCGAGGCCTCGATCTTGCGCAGCATCCAGCCCACCGCCGCCCGCAGGGTGTCGCCCACCGTCACCACGCGGCCGTCCTGGTTCTGCAGCGGTTGGCCGAGGATGCCGGTGCCGTAGGCGGCGCAGTAGCGCCCGATCAGCCGCACGTAGAGCGGGGTGGCGTCGACGCTGCCGTAGTAGGTCATCGACTCGGGAGTGCCGCCCCACATCGCCGAGAGCATCCCGAGCAGCTGCTGCGAGCGTGGCGAGATGCGGCGCGTGGCGACGTAGAGGCTGCGGTGCTCGTGGTGGATCTTGCCGACCTCTTCCTCGTTGCTGTCGGGCCCCGGCGTGGCGTCGATGGTGCCCTGCAGCTTGGCCAGCACGACGATCACCTCGAGCGCGATGTCCGGACGCAGGTGCAGGAGGTCCTCCGCAGCCTCGACCGAGTCGCGGCCGAAGACCGCGTCCGAGAACAGCTCCCCCGCGCTGCCGTACAGGCCGCCGCCGGCGGCGCGCACGTGCTCCAGGTCCTGCACAGCGCTCGGTGGATGGGGTGCGCTCAAGGGGGCTTAGATTAGGGCGCATCGCGACCTTTCCAGCCCCCTTTATGTTCGGCACCGCGCAATCCGCGCACCAGGTCGAAGGCGGCAATGTCAACAGCGACTGGTGGGACTGGGAGCGCGCTCCGGGCACGCCCTGTCGCGAGCCCTCCGGCGACGCCTGCGATTTCTACCACCGCTATCGCGAGGACATCGCGCTGATGGCGGGCCTTGGCTTCGGCGCTTTCCGGCTGGGGATCGAGTGGGCGCGAATCGAGCCCGCGGAGGGCGAGTTCTCGCGCGCCGCGCTCGACCACTACCGGCGGGTGCTGGCCGCTTGCCGCGAATTCCGGCTCCAGCCGGTGGTGACATTCCACCACTACACGTTGCCGCGCTGGCTGGCCGCTCGCGGCGGGTTTCTGTGCGCCGAATACCCAGCGCTTTTCGAGCGCTATTGCACGCGCGCCGCGGCCGCGCTGGGCGACCTGATGTCGTACGCCTGCACCATCAACGAGCCGGAGGGCCTGGGCGAGGGGGGCTGGATCCTGGGCGTGAACCCGCCCGGGCGTAAGGGGGATGTCCAGGGCATGTGGCAGGTGGCCGAGAACGCTCTGGAGGCGCATCGACGGGCGGCGCCGGCGATCCGTTCTCAGGCGGGCATCCCGACCGGCGTGGTGCTGGCGCTGCCCGACCTCCAGTACGAGGAGGGGGCCACGCCCGGATCGACGGGAGTCGAGCTCAACTCGCTGGTCAGCGATCGTTTCTTCGAGCTCGCGCGCGCGGACGACTTCATCGGCGTGCAGACCTACACGCGCATTCGCCTCGGCCCCGAAGGGTTACGCGGCCCGAGCGAGGCGGCGGACACCACGCAGCTCGGCCAGGAGGTGTACCCGGCGGCCCTCGGCAACACTATCCGGCGGGCCTGGAAGAGCACCGGCGGCACGCCCGTGATCGTCACCGAGAGCGGCATCGCAACCGCTGACGATGCGCAGCGGATCGCGTTCGTGGAGGCCTCGCTGCGTGAAGTCCTGACCTGCCTGGCGGAAGGTGTGGACGTGTGCGGCTACCTGTACTGGTCGCTGCTCGACAACTTCGAGTGGTCGCTCGGCTACCGGCCGCGCTTCGGGCTGGTGGAGGTGGACCGGGAGACGTTCGCCCGCAGTCCCAAGCCGAGCGCCTACTGGCTCGGTGAGGTCGCGCGCCGAGGCGCGCTGCCCTGACCTACAGGAGGTCCCGCGCCTCGGCGCCCGTAAGCCGGCGCCGCTCGAGCAGCGCCTTCGCCACCTTCTCGATGGCCGGCCAGTTTTCACCGACCAGGCCTTCGGCTCGGGCGGTCAACTCCTCGAGC
>DATCNF010000252.1:0-1924 GCA_036565325.1 Candidatus Dormiibacterota bacterium
CTCCCTCGACCGCAAGATCGACATGCGCATGGCGGCCTACTGCCAGGCCGTGAACCGGGTGGCCGCGGCCACCCGCGACCGCGGGCTCTACCCCTAAGCGGTTCCCCTCCCCTCTGGGGAGGGTCGGGGTGACCCCTAACCGATTCCCCCTCCCCTCCGGGGAGGGTTTGGGGTGGGGCTCATGAACCTCTGCACGAGGTTCACACGTTGCTCACAACCGCCGCGCAGATTGGACCGTGTCAGAAACATCTCTCACCCAAGGAGGTCATTCGAGATGCGACGCGGATTTCTCTGGATCTGGGGCCTGGGCACCCTGCTGATCGCGGGCCTGGTCGGTGCCGCCGCCTACGCGGCGGGCGTGGCCACCCACGTGACGGAAGTCGCCGCACCGGCCGGCGGCCCTTACCCCTACTACTACTACCCGCACTTCTTCGGGTTCGGGTTGATCTTCCCCTTCCTGTTCATCCTGCTGATCCTGTTCTTCATCTTCCGGCCGCGGCGCTGGTACGGCCGCGGCGGATGGGGCCCGGGCGGACCGGGCGGCCCCGGCGGCGGCGGCCATCCCCTGGAGCAGCGACTGGAGGAGTGGCACAAGAAGGCGCACGGCGAGACCACGGACAAGCCAAGCTAGGCCTCCGTGAAGACGATCCTGGTCGTCGACGACGAGCCCGGGATCGTGCGCCTGGTGCGCGACTACCTGGAGCACAGCGGCTTCACCGTCCTCGCCGCGAGCGACGGTGAAGCCGCCCTCCGCGCCGCCCGCACCATCAAGCCGGACCTGGTCGTGCTCGACCTCGGCCTGCCCGGCCTGGACGGCCTCGACGTCACCCGCGCACTGCGCCGCGAAGGGCCGGTCCCGATCATCATGCTCACCGCCCGCAGCGAGGAGTCGGACAAGCTGGTGGGCTTGGAGCTGGGCGCCGACGACTACCTGACCAAGCCCTTCAGCCCCAAGGAGCTGGTGGCGCGGGTGCGCGCCGTGCTGCGCCGGACCGAGGGCCTGGAGCGCAAGCCCGACGTCATCCGGGCCGGCGACGTCGAGATCGACAGCACCCGCCTCAGCGTGAGCGTCGCCGGCCGCCGGGTCGAGCTGACGCCGACCGAGTTCCAGCTGCTGGCGACCCTGGCCCGCCAGACGGGCCGCGTCTTCACCCGCGCCCAGCTCCTGGACGCGGTCCACGGGGTGGCCGTGGAGTCCTACGAGCGGGCCATCGACGCCCACATCAAGAACCTGCGCCGCAAGCTGGAGCCCGACCCCCGCTCACCGCGCTACCTGCTCACCGCCTTCGGCGTCGGCTACCGGTTCGCAGAGGACTGATGCCGCCTCCCTGGCGAGGCGGCCGGCCGCCCTGGTGGCCGGAGGGGGAGACCTGGCCTCCACCGGGCAGGGGTCGACCGCCCTGGGCCAGGGGTCGGCGCGGGCGGTCCTTCTTCCTACGCATCGCGATATTCGGCCTGGCCTTGTGGCTGATTTCGGCCGCCTCCATGGGAGTGCTGGGTGGGCTGCTGGTGCGGGCGGCCCCGGGGTGGCTCCTGCTGCCGCTGGCGGTGATGGCGATCGCGCTCATCGCCGGCATCCGCGAGGTCGGGCGCGCCGCCCGAGCCTTCAATACGATGCGGGCTCGGGCGGAGGCCAACGAGCAGCGCCGCCGCTCCTTCCTGGCCGACGTCACCCACGAGCTGAAGACGCCGCTGGCCGTGATCCGCGGCCAGGCCGAGGGGATCGCCGACGGGGTCTACCCGCCCTCGCCCGACTCCGTGAAGCCGATCCTGGAAGCCGCCGCGACGCTCGAGCTCCTGTTCGAGGACCTGCGCACCCTCGCCCTCTCCGAGGCGGGCGCCCTGGCGCTCAACCGGGAGCCCGTCGACCTCGCGATCCTGGTCAACGAGCTCCTGGCGGGGCACCGGCAGGCCCCCGTTGACC